>DOHL01000075.1 GCA_003535305.1 Candidatus Acetothermia bacterium | reverse complement strand
CCCCTGCCTGCGCAGGGACTGGCCTGCGAAGGCAGGGAACTGCACGGGGCAGGCCCTGAACAGTAATTGTACAGGGCAGGCATGCCGTGCCCTACAGGAATACGATTATTCGCAGGCCAGTGCCTATTTTATCACCATTTGCACGCAGAATCGGAAATGTTTGTTTGGGGATATTGTGGATACGGGAATGGCATTGAATGATGCGGGGAAAAATGATTCGCACCGTTTGAGATGAATTACCGAAATATTGTCCGGGCATTGGTATCAATTGCGGTAGGGGCGATTCGAAGGCTCTGTGCCGCCTATTGCAATACGCCCCTACAATTACGGCAACCGTCCACGGAATTATCGTCATTGTAGGGGCACGGCATGCCGTGCCCCTACTGACTACGGCCTCTTGACCATGGACTATGGACTATGGACTTGCTCCGACTATTCACCGTTTAAGATATATCGCCAGCAGTGAAAGATCGGCCTTTGATAGACCGGGAATACGTGTTGCTTGGCCGAAAGAACGCGGTTTTACCTTTGTCAATCTTTCCTTCCCCTCGCGGGAGATGCTGGTAAGATCTTGCCAGGTAAAATCAACGGGAATTGCCATCTTTTCCAGACGCATAAGGCGTGCGATCTCTCTTGTTTGTTGCTGCAGGTAACCGTCATATTTGACTGCTATCTCTACCTCTTCTGCTACCTCGGGAGAGAGGGAGAGCGCGCATAGAGGTAGCAGATCGGCGAGTGTAATCTGCGGTCGTCGCAGGAGATGATAGAGGCTACTTCCATTCTGTCTCAATGGTGTTGTTCGGCGTGCTGCGAGTAGATCATCGATCTTATCTCCAGGAGTGATGTGTGTTCGCTGTAACGTCGTTATTGCACGCGCTATCTCTTCTTTTTTTCTCTGAATCTGTTCATAGCGACTCTGCGGCAATAGTCCTATTCGATAACCGATCTCTGCCAATCGCAGATCAGCGTTCTTTTCCCGCAGCGTTATTCGATATTCGGCACGGGATGGCAGCATCCGGTACGGCTCGTCGACTCCCTTTGTTATTAGATCGTCGAGCAATACTCCGATGAATGCTTGCGCGCGTGATAGGACGACCGGCTCTTCTCCTCTGATCGATCGGGCAGCGTTGATTCCGGCAAGCAATCCTTGTGCTGCTGCCTCTTCATATCCGGTCGTTCCATTGATTTGTCCGGCAAGGAAGAGTCCGGAGATCCCCTTTACTTCCAGGCTGGGTAAGAGTTGCGTCGGATCGACAAACTCATACTCAATGTTATAGCCGAACTGTGTTATACGCGCATACTCTAAGCCAACGATGCTGTTCACCATTCTGATCTGTATTTCCTGCGAAAAAGCGGTATAGAGACCTTGTAAATAATATTCTTCTGAATACTCTCCTTCCGGCTCAAGGAAGACTTTATGGCTGGTGCGATGCGGGAATTTTACTATCTTCGCCTCGATCGACGGGCAATAGCGCGGCCCCACTCCAGTAATCAGGCCGTTGTAATTAGCACTCTCTTTCAAGTTGTCTCTGATTAGGTTGTGGGTCTCCTCATTGGTCTCTGACAGATAAACAGGGAACGTATTCGGTAGCGTGTAAGGCGAAGTGGTAAATGAAAAGACAAGTGGAACAGTACTCGTCTCTTGGCGTTTAAGAGGAGAGAAGTCGATCGATCGACCATCAACGCGGGGCGGTGTTCCTGTTTTAAGTCGTGCCATTTTTAGGCCGAGCAGACGGAGAGAGGAGGCAAGACCGCGCGCTGGTGGCTCGCCTGCCCTGCCGGCAGGGAAAGACGTTTTACCATAGCAAATCTTACCGTTTAAAAACGTGCCGACTGCGACGATCACCGCCCGACCATGTATTTCCCATCCGGCGCTGGTACGTATACCGACTGCTCGGCTTCCTTTGATGATCATTGCTTCGACCGTTGCTTCGATCAAATGCAGATTATCTTGCTCTTCGACACTCTTCTTCAGCGCGGCTTGATAGCGATTACGATCGACCTGTGCCCGGCAGACTTGCATTGCGCGCCCTTTGCTCGTATTGAGAAGGCGAACATTGATCATCGCCTGGTCGGTAATCCGTGCCATCTCGCCGCCTAAGGCATCAATTTCGCTGACGAGTTGCGATTTGCCAGGCCCACCGATCGAAGGATTACAGGAGAGTTTGCCGATATGGGAAAGACTCATTGTAAGCAGTGCTGTTTCCATGCCGAGACGAGCAGCGGCTAACGCTGCTTCACAACCGGCGTGGCCGGCTCCTATCACGATCAGATCAACTTTTTTTATCACAGCGGGGCATGGGCTCTTAGGTTGTAGATTGATAGCCTCTATTTTTTCACTCAACCACTTACCTCTTTTCTTCTTCTCCTTAGGAAAACGACCTGCCTGCCAGACAGGAGAACTCGCCCTCTTGCTCCTTCGTCCTTGTAGTTCGTGAAGTTCAGCTATCCAGAGGAACGGAGATTTTATGTCCCTTGTCTATCTATTTATGGAGAGCAGTCACTCTGATCGGTTCTTTTTGAACAGCTCGAGAAGTTCGATCGGCAACGGAAAGATAATCGTATTGGTGCTCTCTGCTGAGATGTCACGCAGCGTCTGCAAGTAACGCAATTGTATCGCAGCAGGATTTTGTTGCAGAATTCCGGCTGCTTCGGAGAATTTCGTCGCTGCTTGCAGTTCTCCTTCCGCATTGATGATCTTTGCCCGTCGTTCGCGTTCTGCTTCCGCTTGCTGTGCGATTATCCGTTGCATATCAGCCGGAATATTCACCTCTTTGATCTCCACTGTTGATACTTTTATCCCCCAAGGGTCTGTCTGTTCGTCAATGATCTTTTGCAACTGTTCATTGATCCGATCGCGTTCAGAAAGGAGTTCATCGAGTTCAACCATGCCCAAGACGCTACGCAGAGTCGTCATCGAGATTTGCCGTGTCGCTTCGATATAATGCTCTACTTCTACGACAGCCATCGCCGGATCCATCACGCGAAAGTAAAGGACAGCATTAACGCTCACCGTTACGTTATCGTTGGTGATTACATCTTGGGGAGGGATATCAAAGACGATAGTGCGCAGGCTAACTCTCACCATCTTATCCACGATTGGGATAATAAAGAAGATCCCCGGCCCTTTTGCTCCGACCAACCGCCCCAACCGAAAGATCACTCCTCGTTCGTACTCTCTGACGATCCTGATCGCATTGATCAGGATAATCACTACTATCGCGATTACAGCTAAAATCGGTAATCCCATTTTCCACCTCCATTAGGATTAATTCTCTATCTTAGAGCGATCCGCGGAAAAAATCAACTTGAGATTTTGTTACGCATATGCGATAGGCAGGTGATGGCGCAGTGGAAACCTTGACGGAATTCTCGATTTTAACCAATGATCATCTTGAAAAACCCGACAACCTGTAGTAAGCTTATTGCCTGTTTGGGTTAACAGCGAATCAGAGTAATCCTGTGAGATAAGGATTAACGCGGAAAACCGTCTTCTATTAAAAGGGAGTGAGAGAAGAGATGGCTATATTTATTGCCATACCAGCGGTCATAGTAGTACTCGCCATTGTGGGCGCAACTAGTTTTAATCGATATGTTGTCCGTCAGGACGCCGGATCACCACGGATGAAAGAACTACAGCAGTACATTCGCCGTGGTGCGTATACATTTATGGTCGAAGAGTCGAAGGTGATGGGTATTGCAATGCTTATCGTCGGCGCGGTATTGTGGATCCTCTTTTCGTGGGATATCGCAGTTGCATTCTGGGTAGGTTCGCTGTTCGCTATGTCTGCCGGATTCATTGGAATGAATGCGGCTACTCACGCTAATGTGCGCACAGCCAACGCTGCGAAACGATCATTCAAAGAGGCTCTCAACATTGCTTTCTCCGGTGGGAGCGTGATGGGGTTGGCAGTAGCAGGGTTAGCGTTAGGAGGACTCCTCTTAGTTTTCCTGCTATTTCATAGCACTCTTGATCCAGAGACTATTCATATCGAAACGAGATATCTATTCGGATTAGAGGGGGCGGGAGTCAACTTTATCCGTATTGCGCTCCTTATCAGCGCATATTCGATGGGCGCGTCTTTGGTCGCCCTGTTTGATCGTGTCGGCGGTGGTGTATATACCAAAGCCGCAGACATGGCCGCTGATCTTGTGGGCAAGGTCGAGGAAGGAATCCCGGAAGATGACCCGCGCAACCCGGCGACGATCGCCGATAACGTAGGCGACAACGTTGGCGATGTAGCTGGTCTCGGCGCCGATCTACTGGAATCTTTTGTTGGGGCGATTATCTCGATAATCATTATCTCCGCCTATATCTTCGTTGGGCGCGATAATCCACCGCTGCAACCGCTGCTTGCGCAACTGGGATTGGCTGATGGGATTTACGGCTCCACCTATTGGTGGTTCATCTTTCTGCCGGTCTTAATCGTAGCCGGCGGAATCGTCGCTTGTTTTTGTGGAATCCTTTATATCCGCTTCAACCGTCGTCCGGAAGAGAAGCAACCGACAGTATTGATGAACGGCACCCGCATCGCCGCTTTCTTTACCGTGCTGACAACCTTCTTCATCACATGGTTCAGCCCGCTGAGTATGATGCCGTTCTACGCGGTGCTGTTAGGAATTGTCGCCGGGGTAGCAATCGGCTTCTTCTCTGAATACTATACTTCTGCTAAATACAAGTCCGTCCAGATGTTGGCTAAAGTTAACCAGACCGGTCCGGCAATCGGCGTAACCGAAGGGATGGCAATAGGAATGCTAAGCACCTTCCTGCCTATTATTGTGATTGCGGCAGCCATTCTCATCTCTTACCATATCGGAGGGTTGATCGGCATTGCTTATGGAGCGCTCGGTATGCTCTCTTTCGTCGCGATGACCGTTGCGGTTGATAGTTACGGACCGATTGCCGACAATGCCGGTGGAATCGCCACTATGGCGAAGATGGATCCTGAGATACGTAACCGAACCGATCGCTTGGACTCAATCGGCAACACTACTGCCGCAATCGGTAAAGGTTTTGCTATCGGTTCTGCGGTCTTTGCCTCGTTGGGGCTGATAGCTGCCTATCTCTGGGCAGCTATCGATCGTGCTGAACTGGTATTGCCACCACAACTACCGTTAATTGGACAGATCGCCGCTGATCTATCGCCTACCGGTTATCCGGTCGAAGTGGCGGCATTCGTTCT
>DOHL01000113.1 GCA_003535305.1 Candidatus Acetothermia bacterium | reverse complement strand
TGGCGTTCACGAGGCCATTCACAGGGTCAGATCTTCTTTCTGAACCACCGGGGTCAGGTCTTCTTTCTTGGTGTTTCTGACTCAGCAACACGCTTGGCAAGGAGTCACGGGGTCAGACCTTAATTTTTAGGATTTCGTCGCCTCACGCCTCATGGACGCGTTTCACGATCATGCTAATTGTTGAGTACAATAGCCCGACACGATCTCCCACTTCTTAGAGCGTGTAGTGATGAACTCGTACTGCCTGATAGATCTGCACGTTGCGTGTCGCCTTGTCTGTGACATCGTTGCTCAGCCTACTATGAAAGAATCCTAAAAACAAAGGCTTGACCCCTTTCTACCCTGAATCCTCCTTCTCCAATCGCTTCGGATAGTTCATGCTGCACTACCCATGCTATAGTGGGAAGAGCCTTATCATCATCGCACCCAAATAACCCGGGTTGCCGTATGTGCGCGTCCAGCAGCGTCGAAGACTGTTAATCGAACGTGGTGGGGTCCCGGCCTAGTAAAGGTGTGCCATACTTCAAAACCTTGGGCAGTATGGCTATCGCCAAAGTCCCAGTGATAACGGATAATCGGTCCTCGCGATCCGCGTGCTGTAAATCTGATCGGCACGCTCATATCTACATGGATAAATGGGGCAAATATTCTTGCTTTCAGTTCTACTACTGTTATCGGCGGGATAGTCACAAGAGGGACCCGAAAGTGGAATTTGATGGTAAATCGCCATCCGGCATCCGGGCAAACATGCTGCCAAGCGATAACCCAGTGGCTAGGGACCCACCATGTCCACGGAGGGCATACGGCAGGAACTACAGTGACGGTGGGAGGTGCAGCGACGGTAAAGGAGACCCACGCTGTCGTCCACCATGCTGCCGGAATATGTTTTAACATATAGGTGATTGTCTTACCGGCTGCATGTGGGTTAGGCTCCGGTAGTGGTAATCTTTGCAAACTGGCGATAATCTGAAGATGGGCGATACCAGCCGGAGGTTGCACCATGAACTGCCAATCACCATCGGGCAGTCTGTGGACTCCCTCTTGGACAAAGTTACCTGAAGTGAAGGTGTTAGGGAAGATGAGACGGATCGTTCCATTGGCATCAATACCGAATATATATAAACGCTGGCCGATTAACGGTAAAGTAGATCTGTATATTCTCACCAACAGTGTAACTTGGTTTATCCGTCCAGATATCCGTTGTCAAAAATGGCGAATGTGTCGGTGCGATTCCCAGTGGGCTCGGCCTACCTCCTTGTGCTGTTCCCACCAGAGAAAAGGCTACCGCGATTCCAATGATTAAGCTAAGATGCCGTATCTTATCCATACTGATCACCTCAATTATATTTACACCTGACACCTGAGTATCCTGTTTGGTTTCACAGTTTTGGCCCGTCCGTAATTCTGAGGAACAGATACCTGGTCGCCATAGCAACCAGGTCCATCAGCGGGATAGAAGGGTAAGCCGTCGATCACAAAGAAGAGAGGGGCAAAGTGAAAGCTACACAGTGTAAAAGCTAAAATTGGCTTTTTTGCAGCCGTACTTTGCATCAACCTCGGTATTCGGAGTTGCCCTAATCCCAAGTCGCTCATGCTGCATTCGCTGCGCCGATCAAAAAGAACGAGCGATCAATGGGACGATCATCTCATCTTCGGTGATCCCACCGTGCATCCCTTTAAGATACAGCCCCTTTGTATAGGGATAATAGAGGGTGGTTGCTCCGGTGGAGATAACAGTTAAATCTCCGATACGGTCGATAGTCTCTGGTTTGGTCTGGCCAAGGCCGAAGAGGCCGCTCTGCAATGCGTCATGCGATTTCAGGCAGAGAAGATCAGCAGATAAATTCTTCTCGATAAATCGGGCTACTGCTCTCTCTTTACCTGGTTTTGTATACAGATAGGCGGCGCGTGAATCTCCGACCGGCGGCAGGAAAAGAGCGTCTGTCAACTCGGGATACTCCGTGATATCGATGTAATTTGAACGATCAACAGCGGCAAATCCGTGGTCAGAACAGACAAGTAGAAGCGTATCTTTGATGCGACCTGATAACTCACGTTCCAAACATGCGGCGAATGAACGCAGTTCGGCAGTGAATTCCTCAGTTTGTGGACCATAGGTATGAGCGATCGTATCGGTCATACCCCAATACACATTAATGAACATCTCCGTGCGTGTCCGCTGCAGGAGACTGCGTACCTGTGCCATCATGTCAGAGGAGCTGTGAATGGGATTGATTGAATCTGTACCGCGGTAGAGAAGGTGCGACAGGCCGCTCTCCTTGATATGACGACTGAGGAAGACGTGTGAGTTGACTCCACACTGTGCCAATTGCTGGTAGAGAGTCGGGAGTCCGAGAAAGTTCCCCGCATCGATACCGATATCGAGCGCTGAATCACCCTTTGTGTTTCCCAGTACCGACAATTTGATCATATTGGTGATCGCGCCGATCTCTTTCAGGTAGAGGCGGTAACCGAGCATACCATGCTCTTCTGGTGTCGTCCCTGTGCTGTATGTTGTCAAGGCAGCAGTAGTGGTAGAGGGGAATACCGATGTCAACGGCATCATCACGCCATCTTCGATCAAGCGGTGAAAATAGAGATCCGGGAAGAGCTGTAGGTGTTCCTGTAGGTGGTAGTATCCCAAACCGTCGATGATGATCAGCACCACTTTGCGCGCTGAACTGTCGATCTTCTGCGTCAGATAGCGTGTGAGGGTATTATTCATACTCTGATCACCAAAAAAGGACAGAATCATCTGTGGTATGTTGCAGATTGAGTAACCGGCATAATCAGGGAAGATTTCGCCCTTTCGGCGTGTTATTCCCGCTAACTCGGTAGAATGAATCTGTTTTTCGATATCCATGGGAATAATTATACTTGCTGTTACAGAAAATTGAAACCGCGGGAATGATACTATCAGGCTACAGCTTTCAGCTATTTTAGCTACTGGCTATTAGTTTTTAGCTAAAGTCAAGACCTGCTTGGGGGATGGAATCTTATTCCTATCCTATCTTTGGCTGTTCTCTGTTCTCTGACTTCTGACCCCGAATTTGCCGTTCACCTGCCTTGCCAAGACCTATCGTTATTCAGCCAGTCGATGATCTCTCTTCGAGTTCACCGAGCAACTGGGGGAGCCGGGCCAACGTGGTGATATCACCGCTATCGTTATCGCGGGATAACATAATTGGAACGAGACCGGCAGCGAGCGCAGCCTGACGGTCTTCCGGCTGATCGCCGATGTAATAGCCGCGCGATACTTCCAGCCGCTCTTTCATCTGCTCAAGCATATCAGGCGCTGGTTTGGCCCATTTAAGATCATCCCACGCCGTCCCCCGGCCGATCCACAGGCGAAAGTAACGTTGCAGAGAGAATTTTTCTATCACCTGGTCAACGACGTGTTGCGGCGAGTTGCTGACCAATGCCATTGGGTAACGTGTACGGAGAGTATCCAATACGTCGATATCAGAATATAAATCGATCTCGCCTGTTTTTAATGCTCTCAGCTTTTCGCGTTGATAATTCTCATCGCGTTTATCCCATAATTTTGCCGGGTCGGTAATAGCGAAACGTTCACAGAACTGGTCGATATTCTCTTTCAAGCTGGTGAGGTATAGTAGGCGAGCATTCTCATCAGACGGTGGAATATCGAAATAGCGCAGCGTCGCCTTAAATGCCCGTTCGATCCAACTGTCCGGATAAAGGTCATCAGAACGGAGAATAACTCCATCCATATCAAATCCAACTACCAATTTAGAATACATCTTTTACCATCCTTTTATCGATCGTTATTCCATGTTCTTCAAGTTCAGTGATAAAGAGAGGCGCGGGAACGGATAATTCCGGAACGAGCGCTCCGTGCTTCTCGATCTTTCCGCTGACCAGCATCCAGGCGATGACCGCGATGACGGCGCTGTTGACGCGCACCATAGCCGGCTGAGCGCTGCAACGGTCGTGATGTTGAATAAGTTCGTAAGTGAGCGTCTTTACTCCCTTCACATCGACGGTCGGCTCAGTGCAATCGCAGATCCCTTGCGCAGTGATGCGTACCAGAAGAACATCCGGCGTCAGATAGCAGAGCCGATCACCGAGGAGTTTGACCATCAGTTCACAGGGAATTATCTCCTGACCGTCGATCTGAACCGGTTCCTCGCCGAAGAGACCGAGATCGACGAGTGCCTGGATCTTAGCGCAACAACCTCGAAACGCGACCGCTTTGTAAGTAAAATTTTCTACTTTTCGGTCGGTGAGTAGCGGTAATAGAGCAGCTCCTCCGGCGATATTGAATGCCTCTAATGGACCGGGCAATGAGGTGAATGATAATGGTTCGACCTCAGTCAGAGAATTAACTGTAACGACGTTGCCGCGGCGGATGAGAGTCGCTGGTGTCACGCACGCACGGATGAACGCACGCGGAGAAGAGAAGATCCGGCAAAGGGACAAGCCGCTCTTCTGCTGGGCAAGAAGGCCGAAATGGATTTGCAAAGACTTGATATGCGTAAACTTCTCCATCGCTGCCAGCGCGAGTAGACCGATCCCGCCGCTGACAAGATCGCAGCGTGGAATTATCGTCACCCCTGCCTCTTTTGCCGCACTATTGAGGGCAAGTTGTGCTTGCAGGGCGGTGTCTTCGTTGTTGAGAGAGCAGAAATGGGTCTTCGTTTCCACTGCGGCTTCAGCTAAGGCGCCGTTGAGGAAATAAGGAGCGAGACTGATCGCTGCTGCACAATCGTCCATCACTTCGCGCACTGCACGGAGCGCTGTAGGATCGAGCTGTAAGGGGATGATCCGTTGATCATTGATTCGTTGACCGAGGTCGCGTGCTGCTGACAATTCGCGTGCTGCAACGTATATCGTATCTATTTCACGGTGCTGGATAAGGTGACCGGCGATCGCCCGGCCCATCTCTCCTGTGCCGATGAGCAGTATCTTCATTCTCTTACTTAACTCCGGGTCTTTGAGTCCATACAGCTATTTGTCCTGTTCTCCGCGTCTGTAAGAGAAACGACGAGCGCGGCCGGCAATATGGCGTAGTTTGATGTCGTATTGCGCAATGAGATCGACACGCACCGAGCGAGGAAGACCAGCACGGCGCAGCGTACGATCGAACACTCTTATGGCTCGCCGTTTGGTAATGGCGAAGGAGACGGCGACCAACCCCAAATTGCCGAGCAATTTGAGGATGGCCGCGCTGATTCCTATAACGACGAGAAATTTCTGCATTTTAAGCCTGATCTTAAGTTCGGTCCTGTTCAGTCTCTGTTTCTTCTTCCTCGTCTTCCTCGTCGTCTTCGTCGTTGCCGAATGAGAACTCTTTGTCGCCGATAGACATCACAAACCCTTTTTTCTTTCCTTTCTTTGCGCTTTTTTCGGTTTTCGGCGACATACCGCCCTTTACTATATCGCGAAGGTTGATCATATACCCGCGTGTCATCTCCATCGCCTGTTCAGCCGGGATCCCTCCGTCGATCAACTCTTTGTAAAAACTGGCGACCGCACCGCCGAACTCCTTGCCGGCCTCTTTGGAGTAAACCGTATCCCGCAATGCTTTGAGCAGGGCGGGAATTCGGTCGGAGACAACGCCCAGTATTTGCTTCAGTTTCTCTGCATCATTATCTGTATCTACTTGATTGTTCTTTTCGCAATTCATCTTTCCTCCTTACTTTAAATTGATAGTTCGTCCCAAGACCGACAGCTTGGTGTCGATCGGGAAACGGCCGCCACGGTAGTGAAGGCCAATCGATATTCCCAAAAAAAGCGACCCGATCATCACGCGTGCCAGCTCTTCGCCTCTCTGTTCATTCTCTTCCGCCTCAGGAAGGGAGATCCCCTCCACACCTGCCTTGACCATGATCGCCAACTTCTGCAGATCGAGCACCTCAGTGAAACAGTCCTTGCAACTTCTGATGTGCATATCGACTTCCGTCCTCTCATCAGGGGAGAGTGTCTTGTTGACGTAGAACGAAAGAAGATGTTGCATCTGCGCGCACTTATTCATTGCTGATCAACTCCTTTAACCGTTCTTTAGCGTGGTACATTCTGCTCTTTACCGTACCCATCGGGCAGGAGGCAAGGATGACGCTCATTTCACGACAAGAGAGGCCTTGATAGAATGCGAGCAGAATGACTTGGCGGTGCTTCTCCGACAGCTTGGCAAGCGCCTGCATCATCCGATTGGAGATCGTGATCTGCTCACTGAAGTCTTTCTCCTCTCTTTTGGGAAGGGCACGCATAGCAGCGGTGATTGCTGCGTTGCGATTGTGCTGCCGCTGCAGATCGACCATCTTATGATGAGCGATGCCGAAGATCCACGTTGAAAGCGCGGCGCGGCGCTGAAAATTTTTTAGTCCCTTCCAAACAGCGATCATCGTTGCTTGTACAACCTCCTGGGCATCAGCCTCGCTGAGCCCGTTGGCGCGGCAGTAGCGGAAGATCCGTGAATAATAGTCATGGAATAGCTCTGCGAACGCCTCCTCGTCTTGGGGAACGACCGCATCGGTGATCCTCTTCTCTTCATCCATTAAGCCGCCATTCCAAGGTTCTGTG
>DOHL01000165.1:3114-9218 GCA_003535305.1 Candidatus Acetothermia bacterium | reverse complement strand
CCCACCACCTCCCACCTTATTACCATAATCAAGCTGACAGCGAGTTAGACTTATGTCGCCTCTTCAATGATACGACGGCTCATTTGGCGGATATCATCGAGGAGCTGCGCAGTCGAGATCGATTCCCCTGTTAGTAGGGTTGCTATCTCTTCTTCCTCTTGCAATACCTTGATAAGCGGAAGTTGGCGGGCAGCAGCGCTCTCGCTGGCGCGCGCGATGATTCTGTAAGCGCTGTGGCGCGCCATTCCGCTGTCGACCAGCTTCAGCAACAGAAGATGGGAGAAGATCGCACCGCGGGTCATCTCTAAATTTACCCGCATCTGTGCGGGACGGACAACGAGGTTTTCGATCAGCCCGATCATTTTAGCCAGCATATAATCGAGGAGAGCAAGGCTGTCAGGAAAGATGATCCGTTCTACCGACGAGTGAGAGATATCCCGTTCGTGCCACAGGATGTTATTTTCCAGCGCTGCTTGCAGATTCCCCCGCAGCACCCGCGCCAAGCCGCAGATCCGTTCGGAGATGATGGGATTACGTTTATGCGGCATCGAAGATGAGCCTTCCGGCGTTGGTTCTTCCATCTCGTTGATCTCAGTGCGCGATAGATGTCGAATCTCAGTAGCAATCTTCTCAAGGGTGGTTCCGCTGATCGTTATTGCAGCCATCACCTCGCTGTGCCGATCGCGCTGGATAATCTGACTCGTTACAGGAGCCTGGTTGAGTTTTAGTCGCCGGCAAACGATCTCTTCCACCTCTCTGTCAAGCAAGGAGTAAGTTCCTACCGGACCGGAGAAGATCCCGATAGTGATTACCTGTTCTGCTTGCTCCAGTCGTTTAATATTCCGCTTGATCTCTTCGCGCCACAGAAGGAATTTCAGCCCTAAGGTCGTGGGTTCAGCATGGATGCCGTGCGTCCGGCCGGCAATAAGTTGGTCTTTGTACTGCAGGGCTTTTTTAGTAAAAATTTCCTGCAGTCCCTTTGTTTTTTCCAGGATGATGGCGATACTATCACGTATCTGGATTGATAATGCAGTATCTTTGACATCAGACGAGGTAAGTCCGTAATGGATATATCGCCCTTCTTTGCCTGCCTGTTCTTCGATGCTGCGGATGAACGCAAGTAGATCATGGCCGATCGTTTTCTCGATCTCTGCAATACGTCTTTGATCGACTGTGACCGTCTTGCGTACTTTCGCCGCTGTCGCCCTGGGGATCTGTCCCAATTCCTCCATCGCTTCCAATACCGCGATTTCGATCTCAAGCCATATTTCATACGTCCGTTGCAATGACCAGATATCTTTTAGCGGTGATAGGGCATAACGGTCGATCATCGGTCGCCTCCTGTGATATAGCCGGTATATACTAAGTCATCGCCAATTCTCTTCGTCCTGATGTCAGAGAGGCAAATTGCGCGCGCAATCTCTGCTGTGCCTTTACCTCCGACTGCTGTGGCTGCTGTGGCGCCACCGATTATCAGCGGTGCGAAAAAAAACGAAACCTTATCGACTAGTCCGGCCTCAAGAAAAGAAGCTGCAGTTACGCCGCCACCTTCGATGAGCAGTCCATCGATTCCTTCTCTTCCCAGTCGGTGAAGCAACAGGGGTAGGTCGACTTTATCCTCATGCTGCACGATACGCCACACTTCTCCTCCCTGTGCCTGGATTGCCTGCTCTGTCGCATGTGTCATCGTTGCTGTCACAACGATCGTTCTGCCTGGCTCGGTAAAGACGCGGGCAGCAACAGGAATCCTTCCTCTGCCGTCAAGGATGATCCGCAGCGGATTAAGCCCCTTTATATAGCGCACAGTAAGCCGGGGATCGTCGGTAATTATTGTGTTTACACCGACGAGGAGGGCCATATACTTCCGCCGCAAGCGATGCGCAGCGATGCGTGACTGCTCGTTTGTAATCCAGTGCGAGTCACCGGTCCGAGTAGCGATCTTCCCATCAAGGCTCATTGCCAGTTTGAGGTGAACAAAGGGAATGCCGGCAGTGATATAGGTGAAAAAGATCTCATTCATGCGCTGCGCTCTCTTTGCCAATAATCCCACTGTTACGTCTAACCCGCTGTCGCGCAAATGAGCGACACCGCGGCCGTTAACAACGGGGTTAGGGTCGCAACAGGCGACAAAGACACGCGCGATTCCAGCAGCGATGATCCGTTCTGTGCACGGCGGCTGTTTCCCGTGATGGCAACAAGGCTCTAAAGTGACGTAAAGGTCGGCGCCACGCGCCTGCGTGCCTGCTTCCTCTAAGGCGATTATTTCCGCGTGTGGCGCACCGAATCTCTGGTGGTATCCCCGACCGATGATCTTACCTTCAGCGACGACGAGTGCGCCAACAAGCGGATTAGGATTCACATAGCCCTCTCCATGGTGAGCGAGATCGATCGCCATCTCCATAAACTCTTCTTTCATACTGCGGCAATCAGTTCTTCCATCGCTGCGCGCCGGTCCGGGGCAGAGAAGATCGCCGATCCAACTACGACCAGCTCAGCGCCGGCGCGCACCAGTGAATCGATATTATTCTTATTCACTCCGCCGTCAACAGCGATCATCGCTTTGCTTGAGTTCTTGCTGAGCAGCGATGCCAGTTCCGCGATTCGTTCGACCGCATCAGTTACGATCTGCTGGCCGCTGAATCCCGGCTCAACGGTCATCACCAAGACCAGATCCACCTGCTTAAGGTATGGACGAAGAACCGATAATGGTGTTGCCGGCCGTAAAGAGATTCCTACTCCTGCGCCGGTAGCTGCAATGATGTCGATTACTCTATGTGGATCATCCTTTGCCTCGATATGAAAGGTGATAAAATCACCCGCGCATACGTCAAATTGCGGCGCATAGATCGCTGGGTAGTCGATCATCAAGTGAATGTCTAACGGCCGCGACAGCCCGCGTCGCAATGAATTAACGGCTGGCGGCCCGATCGTCAAATTGGGGACAAAATGACCGTCCATTACATCGATATGAAAATAATCGGCCTGTGGTTCGACTTCAAACGCTTCATCACGCAGTTTCCCAAAATCAGCCGACAACAAGGAAGGGGCGAGTTTCATCGCCGCCGCGCCAAGAGAACCAATAACTGCAAGATCGCCATCGCGACTGCTGCCACATAGGTAAGAGCCGCGGCGGAGAGAACACGCTTCACCGCTCCTATCTCGTTCTCCGAGACGATATAACTCGATCGGAGCGCTCCGATCGCTCTACTGCTGGCATTAAATTCCACTGGCAGTGTCACCAGAGTGAATAACACAGCCGCAGAAAATGCGATTATGCCGATATCGAGCAGGAGCGGATTACGGAAAAGCAGTCCGGCAAAAAAGAGGGGAAAGGCAAGCTGTGAACCTAAATTAGCCGCTGGGACCATCAGCGTGCGTACAGCCAGCGGCTGATAACCATGCGCATGTTGGATAGCATGCCCCACTTCGTGCGCAGCCACTCCAACTGCAGCCACGGAAGATGAATTAGGATCAGAAAGACGCAATACTTTATGGCGAGGATCATAGTGGTCTCCCAGCGTTCTGCGTGCTCGTTCGATCTTCACATCGCTGATCCCGGCACGGTCGAGCAGCTGTTTGGCTGCTGCGCCGGCTGATACTCCTTTTGCCGTGCGTATTCGTGCATATTTCGCGTAAGTCGACTTAACTTTATATTGCGCGTAAAGAGCGAGGATCAATGCGGGGATCAGGATAAATATCTCCGGGCCCATTAACAACCATAACATAATTTTTCACCTCTGTTTAAGATCAGCATCAATTATACCTCTATCCTTTCTTTTCCACAAAGAGAAAACGCCTATGGCGAGCAGCCCGCCGGCTCCTCCACCTATATTGGCTAACCAATCGGCAAAAGAGATCATGCGAGTCGGTGATACAAATTGCAGCAATTCGAGGACTGTGCCATAACTTACTGTTACGATGAGAGCCGCGATAAGCCCGCGGGCAGGAAGCGCACGTACAGCGAAGAGAAAAAAAAAGAAGAACTGGAGAAAATGGCCTAATTTATCTTCTCCTTCGATCGCGAGCGGAAGTCGTTGTGAATCGAGTGGTATGAGCGCTAAGATAAGTAACGCAAGCGCATAAACAAGAAACAGAGCCTTCCAGATAGTTTTTCGGTTGATCATCTTATTGCGATTCAATCAGTAATATTACGGTTCTTCGCATATACCTTTGCCGGCGAATGTATTCTGCTTGAGCAAAGAGAGGGCAATAAGCCGGATTCTGTCGTGGGGGGCCATCTATCTGTGCGGTCTACCCGAAGGCTTGGGCGGGCAACCCTCAACGCGCCCTCTTATTTGACCTTGCTCTGACCAGGGTTTACCGAGCCGGCCCGGTCACCCGGACCGCTGGTGGTCTCTTACACCACCGTTTCACCCTTACCGGTTATACACCTTAGGCGGTCTACTCTCTGTTGCACTTTCCCAGAGTCTCCCCTGCTGAGATTTCCTCAGTGGTCTGCCCTATAGAGTCCGGACTTTCCTCACGGAATTTTCCTTCCCGTGCGGCCCTCTAGCCCTCTCTGCGTCGTATTCGTATGTATCCGCAGCGGCGGTGACAATAGTATATCACTTTCTCTCTCTGTCGTAAAGCAGAGGGACGGCTGCGCTGTACAGCGAGAATCATTCCACAGCGCGGGCATATGCGCCTGATAATAAAAAAGAGAAGAAGACTTGCACTGACAATAACGAAGATAATCCACATCTGTGCAGGCTGGTGGTCATTCACCGAAGGGGAAATCACCGGTGGCAGCGTGAAGAAAGCAGTGATTTGTGTAAAGAGTTCCTCTGCCGCCCGCGCCACTTCATGGTGGCGGATAAAGAAGGCGATCTCTTCTTCTACTGTTGAAGCGAGCATCGGATAGCGCCGCACCAGGCCTTCGCCGGCCACGATCCTTCCTTCCCAACGCCTGCCGTACCGCACAAAGACGCCCAGCAGAACATCTCGTCTTTCCAGATCCCAAAAATCGAGTATTGCATCCGCAAAGCGATCGATATCAGTAAATGGATCCTCCCAACTAAATAACAGATAAACATCGATTGCAAACGTCTCGCGTGTCTCTTCAATCAGGGAGAGAAAAGCCCTGCGGCGGCGGTGATCGAGGATGTTGGCGTAATCATTCAACGCCCCAATAGGACGCGGGAGGAGAGGGCTGCTATTACCGTAAATAAAGATACCGATCAGAATTATCGCCGGTAATAGAGAATGCGCGAGCAGTTTTCGCAGAATATTATCTCCGTTTCGGTGCGTGCTCTCTCCGCTATATTTGCATGTATCGTCAGATTGCAACCTTGACACGATGCTCCATCCCGAATCTCTACCACCGGGTTGTCAAATTCGTTGCGTAGGCGGTTGTAGTGAGCAAGAAGCTGCTTATGAACCATGCTGCACAGCTTTTCTCGCTCTACTTCTTGCGCTACAATTTCATCTTTCCGTCCGGCTATTTCAGCGTCGATAGCCCGTATCTGCGCGGCAATCTTTTCCTTCAGTGTTATGAAATCCGCTTCTTTAGCAGGTGCCTCCTCACGCATTGCATCAATTCGTTCCATTAAGTTGAGCGCCTCATCTTCCAGTCGGTCGACGCGTCTTTTTTCGCTATCAAGTTTGATTCGCAGCGCCTCCATCTCTTTAAAGCTGATAATACTGTGATTAAGGCGCTGTTGAATTTTGATGATCTGATCCGCTATGGTGTCGACTTCGAGATTCTTCTGCCGGCTGAGACGGTCCAGTTCTGCTAATTCAGCATGCCATTTTTCCAACCGTGCTTTCTCCTTGTTCAACCGCTGCTGCAGTCGCTCTTTTTCCGCAAATTTACGGTTGATAGCGACAGCAAGATCACGACGCTGATTGTCGTTCGCTTGTATATTCAAAAGCAGATCGATCTCTGTTCTCAATATTTACCTCAAGCACTATCTTAAACTGCAGATGGCAAGGAGTCAAGCAAATAGACTAAATCATTTGCTTTTGAGACAAAAGAGAGGGCCAAGGCCTTCCACTTTCTGGTTGCATAACCCAAAATATGTGTTAAGAAAACCACAGAGAACACAGAGTTTATTCTAAAGATAAAAATTCTATGATTCTCAAAGGATTCTCTGTGCTCTCTAATA
>DOHL01000165.1:0-2787 GCA_003535305.1 Candidatus Acetothermia bacterium | reverse complement strand
TCTCAAAGGATTCTCTGTGCTCTCTAATATAAAAGTTTAGTATATCATGATGAGGGTTTTTTGCACTAAACGAGTGCACAGAGGAAAATAGCTAAGTCTTTTATTTTTAACATGGTTCTCTGTGTTCTCTGTGGTTAATGCATAATCTGGGATAACATGTCTGGCGCACAATAAAAATGGGTTGCTCGTTTTTCAGCAACCCAAACCCCAACAGCTTTCCCATTTACTTTCGCATCTTTCTTTTGAGGAAAGCTTATTATATGTGCTACTCTCTTTTTATATACGATATTTAACAGCACATGTCAAGGGCTAAAAATTCCTCGCCATTGAAATATACCTCATCCAGCGTATGGCCGTCAACTCCTTGCATTGCCGCTGCAAACAAATTACATTTTTGGTCAACGATCAGACATGCTTTTGCCTGGCATTTGCCCCACAAGGCAAGAGAGAAGAACCGGCGATCATGGCCGGCAACGGAATTCCAACCTCTGTTCCTGTTAGCCAACGAGCGATTATCTCCTTTATATCAGCATGAGTTACGTACATTGCATCAGTGTTTGGTATCACTTCTTCAGCCAGCCAAAACGTGATAGCGCGTTGCATCTGTTCAAACGAGATAGTATTCCCTAAGGTTATGTCAATCGTATCGGTCTTTACATTCCAGCGGGAGATGACAACGGCAACAGGCAAGGGCGCAGTAGCGGTTATATGGATTGTGCTATCACCTTCTATCAGGATTTCGATATCCGGCCAGGCGATATACAATATTTCCGCCAGCGTCATTATCTCCCGCCATTGAGAGTCAACAGATGGCGCCGCTGCCATAGATACCTGCGTTAGCTCCGCTCGGTAGGTTATCGTTTTGGTCTCTCCTGCGGCTATCCGTCCAGGAAAGACCCACTGATTATCAGCTTGCCTGAATATGAATCCATTCTCGGCAATAGGAGTTACTGTCCAGCCAGCGGGAAGTTCCTCTTGAAACCCTACTCCATAGATATCGCCATCAGTAAAAATCTCTATATGGACGATGAAACTCTTGCCGATTGTCCTCATCTCCCTGTCAGGTAAATTAAGGGCCACAGTATGATGCGGCAGCAGCGTGTGTATTGTTCGTACTACAGAGACTGCGGGTATAGCTATCTCTGGTAACGGCAGCCGCACAGGCGTACGAAAGCAGGCGTAGGCAGCCAGGAGGCTCAGTTCCTTCCAGCAGATCACCTTGCCGCGAGTGCCGATGACTCGCTCTTCATTTTTCCACATCTCCTTTGCGCGAGCCAGTTGGTGCGGCTCGATCAATTGATCGAGCCGAAAGTCGAGCAAATCCCTCTCTTCCAAGGTCGGTCGTGGTATCAGTTTACTGATCGCTGTTCTGACCGATAGAGCATTCGTAACGATGATCTCTTGATCTCCGCCTACCTCTCTCTCCATCGCCGGAACGTCGGCATAGAGCAGGCCCTCGATCGTAAAGGTATTGGGCAAGGCGAGCGGAACAAGGAAATGGCGTTTTGGAAGCGCGACTTCATAGGTAATGACCTTGCTCGTTCCTGCTGGTATCAGACCAGAAAAGAGCCATCGTTGCTCGGTCTCATTGAATGTGGCTCCTCTATTTTCCACAGAGTGCATCCGCCAGTTGCGCGGCAGATTCTCCTCCAATCTGACGCCGACAAGATCGATATTCGTCTCGATAGTTACTGTTACGCTGAATAAAGCTTCGGGTAGTATTTCCCGGGTAGAGATCGATCGGATCGCTCTTACTGTAACTTCGCTGATCTCAATGGAGAATGAGTAGTAAGTAACAGCTCCGAGAGGATCATGAACGCGTAAAGTTACAGCCATAATTCCACTGGTTGTGTAGATATGGGTAACAACAGGATCTTTCGTTGTGATATCGAATATTCCATCGCCATCAAAGTCCCATTCATATTTGACGATATCCCCATCACGGTCATAAGAATCCGTGGCATCAAATGTCACTTCTCGATCGACCAATGGTATCGACGGAAAGCTGTCAATCGCCACAACAGACGGAAAATTAAGAGTTCCGCGGATCATGATCGGGTCGATCAAATTCAACTCGACCGTCTGCGGATTATCGATATCCCCAAACAGGAATATTGCTCGCGTAATTCCCTCAGTGAACTGCGGGGATAGAGTGATCTCAAACTCATCTCCTAATGGACCAAGAACCATTCCGTCCGCAAACCCTTCGCTCCATACCCAGTTAATCGCCGCTGCAGGGGGAGAGATCTCAAAGGTATCCGGCACCCAAGCAAGAAAGTCGTCTGTTACAAGGAAGGCGGCGTTGGCTGGAATTCCTGAGAAAGTGACAGATGTAGCGCCGGCTTCTCCTCCTTCTTTACTGAGAATCATAAAGAGTGAGAGTTTTCCAGTGAAGGCCTCCCGGTAGAGGAAGATCACTGCTGTGCTTTTTTCTTCCAGCCCTGTGTGCGCAACAGAATCGCGGTAATCATAGAAATCCACCGCGCTTACCGGGTTTACAAACGGCATAATCATGGAGACTATTCCTGCTTGCCCGACAGTAAAATGACCGATTGTTTCTTGCGCTGTTCCTCTAATGGAAAATAAGAGCGAGACCACTAAGATGATGATAATTATTCCACTTATGTTGTTACGAAAAAATTTCATGTACTACCCTTTTTTGTTTATCCGGAAATAATACGGCATTAATTTACGTTTGGCAAGTAGTTTTTTAGCGCCTGCTCCTCTCTCTATCGATAACGATTGAACCGCAATGGCTAAGAAGGGGTTGAAGATTGAGGAACGAGG
>DOHL01000164.1:3180-7974 GCA_003535305.1 Candidatus Acetothermia bacterium | reverse complement strand
GTGTCAATCCGTGGTTCTAGACCTGCCCTGCACAATTCAATAACTGTGCATGGCCTGCCACTTTTCAGTCAGTATGGGTTTACTGAATGCTTACCTTAAATGCAACCTTTTTAGAAATGCTGCGTTACAGCGAAAGGGGAATGTATTATTATTAACCGATAAAAAATGGATTTAAAGCAGGAAAAAGAACTGGTCGAACGAGCCAGGAATGATACCGAGGCCTTTGGTGAACTCTATGACCGGTATTATCCTAAAATCTTTGGCTATGTCTTAAGAAGAACAGCTGGCATTGAAATCGCTCAGGATATAACCTCAGAGGTATTTTTGAAGGCTTTGAAGAATTTGGGGCAATTCCGTTGGCGCGGTTTCCCTTTTTCTTCATGGCTTTACCGTATCGCTACCAATGAGATTGCCGACTACTTCAGGAACAATAAAGGCGAGACATTTTGCCTAAAAGAAGTCTTCAACTCGATTAGCATCTCCAATCCATCGGCTGAGACCGAGCTTCTCGAGGCTGAAGCACAGCTAAAAAAGCATAAGGACTTCCTCCTTTTACATGAAAACATCTCCAATCTCTCCGTCAAATATCAGGAAATGATTACGCTAAGGTTTTTTGAGGGTAAACAGATTAAAGAAATTGGCGAGATTCTGGGCAAGCGGGAGGGGACAATAAAGTCTCTGCTGCACAGGGGTTTAAAGAAATTAAGAGAGTTAGTGGAATAAAATGCAACCTTTTGACAGAAACAGCGTTGTTATAGTAAATGAAAATGAGGGGCAATCATGAGAGAAGAAAAGTTAATCAAGAAGCTAAAAAGTGTCGAACTTCCTGAGATTCAGCTGCAGAGCCATCAGTGCCGGCTGAAAATGGCTTTGCTCGATGCTGGATATCTTAAGGATCGATCGAGACTTACCGTTTTGGATATGGCACAATCTAAAGTAAAAGGAGGAATAGACATGATAAGAGGCTTAGTTTCACGGCAACCAGTATGGGCACGCTGTGCTTTCATTGCTGTCCCTGCGGCAGTCATCCTGCTAACTCTTCTGCTGCTGCAATCCTTGGTTCCTTCTCTTGGTCCGCAGGGGGTAATGGCTGCGGCACATGCGGCGACAGCCGGTTTACAGTCATACCGGATGAGTGGCTCTATCACCAGCACTTTTAACGGAGAGACGGTAGAAACTGTCATCGAGATGAAGTTTGCCGCTCCCGACCGCTTCCACACGAAAATAACCATAGACGGTGCCTTTCACGAGTTCATTATTATTGGTGATAAGCAATTCATCCGAGAACCGGATAACGACCAACCTGGTAGATTTACAGTAGGCTTTGCTATTGCTATAGATATTCTCAGCAGAGAGAAGACACTGGAACTCCTTGGCCAACTTACGGATTTAGAGAGATTGCCGGACCAGAAGATTGACGGTGTAAATTGCTTCCATTACCGGGGAAGAGTTGTAGAGGAAGAGGCTGGAGGAATGAGAATAGAGGTTGAGCTCTGGATAGGCAAAGACGACTATCTAATTCGCCAGATGAAGATGGAGCACGAAGAAATACCATTAGAGGATGAGGATATTGGACCGTGGGGCCCCTTCACCTCGCGCTCAGTGACGAGGTTTTATGACTTCAACGAGCCGATTGAGATTAAGCCACCGAAGACAGCATGTGGAGAGCTCCTGCCGGGATGGCGACTGGTGGATAGATATCCGAGGGAACAGACCTTCAGAGGCGATGTCACCTTTACTGTTGACCTCCGGTCGAATAGCGGTGATGACCCAGCACACCAGCAGATAAGCGCTCACATCACTATCGCCAATGTTAGAGAGGAGGCGGTCAGCAATGTGCGGGTGTCGCTTATTACTAGGGCAACCAATGAGGAGCGCGGGTGGATGTGGAATAGCTCGGAGCCAGTTACCCTCGAGCCGGGTGAATATGTGACCTACGAGGTCACCTGGGAATTTGATGCCGGCGACATCTCAAAGGAAGAATTGAGCCGGCTGGTTGACAACCAGACAAGGGTTTTAGTCAGCTATACTACACCGGAAGGGGAAAGGGCTTTTCAACCACTCTTCCCGAGCCCAGCAGCAGCACCATCGCCACCGGAACCACCAAGCTAAACTGCCTCAGTTTATCTTGCTCAAGTCTGTATCCAGGTGACCGTGGAAGAGGACAGGGTGCTCTGCAAGGTGTGGAAGTTCTGATGCGGCTGATGTGCTCGAGGCGAGACTTTGTCTGGCTCTATGACCACTGCGATCAGTCGGCGTTCTTGGATGGGCACGTGCGGGCGTTGGCGAGCAAGCCCCAATGTCTTGGGGAAAGGAGTTGAAGAAGGAGATGCTTTTAGTTACACTACGAATGGGTTGAAACTGGGCGTTACCAACTGAGACCCCTGCTCTTCAAAGAGAAATCACTCGATCCGGAGAATCGTAAACATGAGTAAGAACCCAATGGTGTTGCATATTGCTCTGATTCTGCTCTGTCTGTTGGCGGCGTGGGGAGGCAGTGTCTTTGCCGAATCACAGACTCACGACCTCACGCTAAGCGAGGCAATTGAACTGGCGTTTCTCCATCACCCGGCGGTGAGGACAGCCAAGCTGGATATCAGAATGGCCCGGCTTGAACTGGAAACAATCCGAATCGAGCACATCCTCCCGACGATAGGACTTCAATTACAACCGCTCAGTCTTTCTGCGGGAGAAGTTCTTTGGAGATCACATGGCGCGTTGCGCGCTAGTCTTACCCTTCCCTGGGGCACAGCCCTTTCTGCCGATCTCTTCACTGTATTCGATCATTCGACACATGCGTGGACGCTCTCTTATGGATTTAGTCTTTCCCAGAAATTCACCCCGATACCGCATGATAAAGGGCCAGGAAGTTTATTTGCCCGAGAGCGGGCGTTGATACGAGCTGAAACCGCTTTCAAGCAGGTGAAAGATGAGATTGTTCTGGAAGTGATCAAGCAATTCAGCAGGCTTCTTGCCGGAGAAGCCGGCTTGACCGCGGCAAAAGAGAGACTGAGCCAGGCACAAACTTACCTCTCTGCGGTGAAAATAGAGATCGCTGAAGGCCGAGCCGGGGAACTACAGCGCCTGGAAGCGGAACTGGCCGTCAAAGCGGCCGAAATTACGCTCGGTGAACGATCGACCGAGCAGCGCTTGGCACAAGAAGAGTTCGGAACGTTGCTTGCAATCGAAGGTCTATATGAAATTACCCCGCCTGAGTTTTCGCTGGAAGATATTATGGCGGCCGCCGCAGAGCTTGTGGAGATGGAGATCCCGCTAAGCGTCATCCAGGATGCCGAAGGAGTGCGAAAGGCGCGTCAATCTGTAGAGGTTGCCGAACGGAGACTTTCCGCTGCCCGAGCAGCCGCACTGCCTACGGCGTCGCTTGCAGCCGGGTGGACGCCGGCGGGGTGGAGTGTTGGGGTGATCATCAACTTCGATCTCTTCTCTCCTGGCCGTGGTCTGCAAGTGGAATTGGCCGAGACCGCCTTGGAGATAGCGCAAGAACGACTCGCAATCGCGGAACAAGAGGCGAAGCATGCCGTTACGGGCCAAAAGATCGTCCTTAAGCAAATGATGGAGAACTTGGAGTTGTTTCAGATGAGAAGAGAGAAATGGGAGTTAGAAGAGAGGATCATGCAAAAGAAGATGGAGACTGACTTGATCGGGACAGATGAATGGGCTGATTTTCAAACCAAGAGACGAACATTCGCGAGAGAATGGGTGCAAGAGGTCTTCGATTCGGTTCTTGTCTATCTCCGCTCTCGCCGAGCACTCGGCCTGAGGCTTAATTGGGAGGAGGTTCTACAATGAAGAGACACTGGAAATGGATAGGAATAAGTATTCTGATCCTCCTGGCCGCTGGAGCCGCGTTCTACGGCTGGCAGCGGCGGGAGAACGATCTACGGGATGTGATGCAAGAAAGAGGTCATGGCCCCACGGTAATGGTTGTTCGGGGGGATATCCGGCGAACTCTGACGGTCTTTGGCGAAGTGATTCCCAAGGACGAAATCACCCTTGCTTTCAATATTAACGAGCTTTTGGAACTTAAGGCGGAAGAGGGGGAAACAGTAGAGCAAGGACAGATCCTGGCGGTATTAAACAACGCACAACAAGAGTTGACGCTGTTGCAGGCTGAGCGGGCTTTGGCAAAGGCGCGGGTAGAGGGGATCCCTGCGGCGATCCGGGAGAAAGAACTACGCTATGAAATAGCACGCGCGGACTACGAAGCCACTACCCTCCGCGCACCGTGGACCGGTGTTGTGACCTATGTCGGCCGCGCGGATGGAGCGCCTGGCCAGTATCAAATCTCGCTGCTAAACCGGACTGAGCTCTTTATTGAGGCGATGATCGGCGAACTTGATATTCATCAGATAACCTGCGAACAGGAGGGGCTGGCGACGATTGATGCTGTTCCCGGTGGAAGATGGCCGGTGCAGATCGCCCGGATCGGTCATCGAGCCGTTCATGGACGCGGCGGCGGCTTTGGCTTTGGCGGGGAAGAGAGAACAGTTCCGATAACTCTGAAGCTCTTCCAGCCAAGCTCCGAGATCCTGCCGGGTTTTTCAGCTCGAGTAGAAATCACCACTGCCGAGGTACGAGAGGTGCTAAAAATACCGATAGGAGCACTCATTGAGGTCGGTCTCGACTGGCAGGTGATGGTGGTGGAAGAGGGTAAGCCCGTCCCGCGACCAGTGGAAGTGGGACTTATCACGGGCAAGGTTGCAGAGATTATCTCCGGCCTGGAGGAGGGCGAGGAAATATTGCTCCATCCAATGCAGGCTCCAGGGGAGGCCC
>DOHL01000164.1:0-2783 GCA_003535305.1 Candidatus Acetothermia bacterium | reverse complement strand
ATTAGTTGCTCTCGAGGATGTGAAGAAAACCTATCAGGTAGGCGAGACGAAGGTATGCGCCCTCCGCGGGGTCGACTTGACGATCGCGGAAGGGGAATTCCTGGCGCTCACCGGTGCCTCCGGTTCGGGAAAGTCGACCTTGCTCCATCTGATAGGCGGACTCCACCAGCCGACTGAGGGACAGGTCTTCCTGGAGGGAGAGGAGCTCTCCGCTCTGTCCCGGGATGTACTAGCACGGGTGCGCAACCGTAAGGTGGGCTTTGTCTTCCAGCAATTTCATCTTCTCCCTCGAGCTACCGCGCTGACGAACGTAGAGCTTCCGCTCCTCTACTCCGGGCTGGGACGAAGATTGCGCAGAAAGCGGGCGATGGCCTGTCTGCAAGAGGTAGGTCTTGCACGGTGGGCCCGTCATCGGCCGACTCAGCTCTCCGGGGGTGAATGCCAACGGGTCGCAATCGCCCGTGCTCTGGCGAACGAACCCAGAATGTTGCTTGCTGATGAACCGACTGGAAGCCTGGATACACAGACAGGAAAGGAGATTTTGGAAATCTTCTCGTCTCTGCACGCCGGAGGAAGGACGGTGGTGCTGGTGACTCACGAACCATACGTAGCTGCGTTTGCCGATCGTCTGATTCAACTGCGCGACGGACAGATCCAGGAAGAAAGAAGATGAAAGCGCATGAAATAATGCGGATAGCTTTGTCAGCCTTGTCCGCACACAAGCTCCGCACCGGACTCTCGATTCTGGGGGTAGTGGTCGGGGTAGCGGTGGTGGTGGCCATTGTCGCCATGGTACAAGGGGCCACCTATGACGTCCGCGCCCGCATCGCCGGCCTTGGGGTGCGGACTATAACCGTCGATCTGTTCCCGTTTGCCATGCCGAGGGGTGGTCAAGCGGCCGGTCTTCTTGCTGAGGAGATATCAGATGAACTCAGCGCTGCTCCGGCAGTCGCCCATGTCGTCCCCACTCTCTCCGGCTCTGGGGAGACGACTTTAGGCGGGCATACCTGGCATATTCGCTTGTTGGGAACAGTACCTGAATACGCACATCTGTTCGACTTTCATCCTCGCAGCGGGCGGTTCTTGCACCCGCTCGATCGGGATCAGCCGACGATCGTCCTTGGAGCACAGGTGGCGCAGCAACTTTTCGGCGGCGAGAATGCACTGGGGCAGGAACTGACTATCGATATCTGGGGGCGCAAGACCCTGTTTAGGGTGGTGGGAGTGATGGCTCCGCGGGGGCGGGTGGGTCACGAAGACCTGGACGGTCAGGCTTACCTCCATATCTCTACTATGCAGCGGCTTCGCGGTCTCTTCAGCTTTAGCTCCTATATCGCCCAGGCAAAGAGCGAGGAGTTGGTGGAAGATGCGGCTCGTCAGATCGAGGCGATCCTCGATCGGAAGTTCGCCGCTCAAGAGCGCGCGCAAGGAGGAGGCCGGATCCGCGCACGCAGCGTCAGCATCGTCGGCCACGGAATGATCGGTGCAGAGCCGCCTCCGTTTAGAGTAGAGATCCAGCGAGAGATGATCCAGGCATTCGATCACACTACCCGCATCATGATGTTGATCCTGGGAGGCATCGGAGCGCTCTCCCTTCTTGTCGGTGGAATCGGGATTATGAACATTATGCTCGTCTCGGTGACGGAACGGACGCGGGAAGTGGGGATTCGGATGGCGGTAGGGGCGCGTCCAAGAGAGATCTGGTGGCAGTTCTTGGGAGAATCGATCCTGGTATGCCTTACCGGAGGTCTCTTCGGCTTAGGGTTGGGCTGGATAGGAGCCTGGTTGGGTTCCCAATTTGGGGGGTGGCCGTTCATTCTCTCTCCTTTACCTGCTGTAGTCGCATTCGGGTTTTCTTTCCTGGTGGGGATCGTCTCCGGCCTTTACCCTGCGTTGCGAGCGGCCCGGCTTGATCCTGTAGAGGCACTAAGGCATGAGTAGCAGATAAAAGAGGTGAATAATGATGAAGGACAAACATTGGCTGATCGCTGCATTGACCGTCTTTACGCTCGGAGTGGTGTACGTTACGCTCATTGCCGCGCAGATGAACCCGCAGCCTGAGATTACCCTGGAGGATCTCTATGCTCTCTTAGTTACTGAGGATGGGCAGAGCCGGTTGGCTCGCATCGAAGAAGCGCTTGCGGCACAACAAGAGAAGATCGACACGATCCAGATCACGATTACCCGGATAGAGTCCGCTCTGCTAAAGCGGGACTGGGACTGGACCCTCCGTGACATAGAGGACCACTTGCGCAATATCTCTGAAAAGCTGGACGCACTTCTAAGAAGCAGTTAGGTCAGTCCTTATGCGTGATCGGTTAAGCTGCTGAATTATTTGGATGCTGGCAGGCTTGCGGATTACAATGCCATATGTTTACATGAGACTTCATTAGCATTAGCTGTTGCCTTATAATGTTGGTAGGCGCTAAAGAAGAGGATGCGCAACTGCTCTTCCCGAGCCCAGCAGCAGCACCATCGCCACCGGAACCACCAAGCTAAACTGCCTCCAGACTGCAAAAGCCGGCCGAGTTCGTGACGAGCCTGCGAAATAGGAATAGATCTCTTAAACACCTTAATTCCTCCTTGAATTGACCTTGTAAGCGCACAGTTAGATAGTCAGAAGTCAAGCGCAACATGCCATTGCTTGACCGTTCTTAAACGGATGTTCCCCTGAATTTCTTTTCCGCTGACAACCATACCAGCGACTGGTTACTTCACCACATAGTTGAAAAGAAGATGGTGGGTAATAGGGAAAGGAAAGTTTTGGGTTTTGGGTTTTGGGT
>DOHL01000083.1 GCA_003535305.1 Candidatus Acetothermia bacterium | reverse complement strand
TATGTTTATCTGAAAGTCAACCCAACCGATAGTAATCTTACTACGAGGTGATTCTCTTTTATGGAGCCAGATGCTTTACGTGAAATCTACCGAAAAGCTAAACAACAGGGATATGGGTTCTTTGCCAATAATATCGCTGATACAAACACACTTATCGGCCTTTTAAAAGGATATAGCG
Organism: Candidatus Acetothermia bacterium; assembly: GCA_003535305.1. Classification (GTDB taxonomy): domain Bacteria; phylum Bipolaricaulota; class Bipolaricaulia; order UBA7950; family UBA7950; genus UBA7950. The sequence goes on along the minus strand of DOHL01000083.1, from coordinate 4,890 downwards.
AGAAAAAGTCCGATCTAATTATTCAGATAAGTCCAGGAGCCGCTGCCTTTGCCGGCGACGGGGATAAGCTCGTTGGATTACGGATTCTCTCCTATACAGTACGCGAGCTGGCGCGCAACTATCCGATCAGGGTATTCATCAATCTTGATCACTTCACAGTCGCTGAGATGGAACTGATTAAAGTGGCAATCGAGGAGGAGCTGGTCGCATCGATCATGATCGATGCGTCGGCAGAGAGCTTTGAGGAGAATGTGCGGATAAGCCGCACAGTCAAAGAGATGGCTGAGCCGATGGGAATATTGATCGAAGCGGAGTTGGGAAAGATTAAAGGAGTGGAAGATGAGATATCCTCTGATGAGGCCTTTCTTACCGATCCGGATGAGGCGGTGGAGTTTGTGCAGCGGAGTCGGGCAGATCTGCTGGCAATCTCAGTCGGGACAGAGCACGGAGTCTCAAAAGGCAAAGATATCACGCTGCGAACCGATATCGCGAAAGCGATCGATCAATCGTTGATAGCAAGCGGGCTGGATATCCCTCTCGTCCTCCATGGAACATCCGGCCTACTGCCGGAGCAGATCACAGAGATGATATCCTACGGAATCTGCAAGTTAAACAAAGATACGCATTATCAATATGTGTACGGACAAGCAGCACATGATTTCTATCTGTCACATACATCTTCGATTGTCCCGCCGAATACTATAATGAAGCAAACAATCGCAGCTGATCATATCTTCAAGACAAGTGATTGGAGTCCATGTAAGGATTATTTCGACCCACGCGTCGTCAGCAAGGTGGTCCGCGAACGAATCAAGGAAACAGCGATGGAATTGATCGAGCAGGTGGGAAGCGCCGGTAAAAGTCTATTTGATAGCACAGGAGGAACGAGATGAAAATAAAGAGAATTGGGTTGCTGACCGGTGGCGGTGATTCACCGGGGATCAACGCCGCAATCCGTGCTGTGGTACGGCGGGCGTGGAAAGAAAAGATCGAGGTGATCGGTTACTTAGGCGGCTGGGGCGGTCCGTTGGAGAAACGAACGCGGGTATTAGACCGCGAAAGCACTTCGGGAATACTCCCGATCGGTGGAACGATCTTAGGCAGCTCGCGCACCAATCCATTTAAAATTGACGGGGGGCCGCAGAAGATTATCTCCAATCTTCGCAGCGATAAGATCGACGTTCTGATCGCTATCGGCGGTGATGATACACTCGGCGTAGCTCACCGCTTGGCTGGGTATAATATAAAAGCAATCGGGATTCCTCAAACGATCGATAACGATCTGGCATTGACCGATTACTCGATCGGCTTCTCTTCGGCATTGGCCACGATCACTGACGCGCTGGACAAGCTCCATACCACTGCTTATTCCCATCACCGTGTATTGATTCTCGAAGTAATGGGTCGTAATAGTGGCTGGTTGGGATTGCTGGGCGGGCTGGCTGGGGGCGCAGATGTCATTCTGATTCCGGAGACCCCCTTCTCCGTCAGCGCAGTATACCACCAGGTCAACGAGCGGAAACGGCGCGGAAAACACTTTAGTATCATCGTTATCTCTGAGGGAGCCAGCCCAAAAGAGCTTGCCGGCCAGGTGGTGCAAGAGAAAGAGGTCGATGCATTCGGCCATGTCAAACTGGGAGGAATCGGTGATTCTTTAGGGCGCGAGCTGAATAAATTCCTCGATCTTCCTGCCCGGGTAACGACATTGGCTTATCTACAGCGGGGCGGAATTTCCGATCCCTTCGACCGGATCCTTGCCACCCGTTTCGGAGTGGCGGCAGTCGAATTTGCCGGTGATGGTCTGTTCGATAAGATGGCCGCGTTACAAGGCAGCGATATCGTGCCGGTCGAACTGGCCGATGTCCTTGCTGCCTCGCCTCAGGTAATCGATGACAAGCTGATCGAACTCTCTGCGTTATTTGACTGATCCAGCACGCTTCTTGAGGAATTTGGCCATCACAGCACCCCTACCTTCATGCAAGCAGAGAATCGGTCGACCTGCAATTTCAATATCATCCAAAAGCGATCTTTTACTTGACAAAGCTCGCACTATGAGATAGGATAGATGTGCTTTTAGCAAACAATGCGTGAGAGTGCTAAGTCACCCCAAAACGAGCTTTTACTTGACAAAGCTTGAACTATGAGATAGGATAGATATACTTTTAGCAAACAATGCACGAGAGTGCTAATTTTAACAACAAAAGGAGGTGGCCAAATGAAAATAAGGCCATTAGGAAAGCGAGTTCTGGCCATGAAGGTCGAAGAAACAGAGAAGAAAACTGCTGGTGGCATCGTGTTACCAGAGAGCGTCAAGGACGACAAAATAGTCCGTGCCAGGGTGCGAGCAATAGGAGACGATGAAAAGATCACTGTCAAAGAAGGAGATGAAATAATAGTTTCCAGCTTTGCCGGCACTGAGATGGAGCTTGAAGGAGAAAAACTCATCCTTGTCAAGCACGATGACATTCTCGCAGTTATCGAATAGCGTTTATAGTAACAGGAGGATATATCAATGGCAAAAGAAGTACTTTACGGCGAAGAAGCTCGCCGTAAAATGAAGAAAGGAATAGATAAACTTACAGATGCAGTGCGAATTACCCTCGGGCCGCGTGGGCGGAACGTCATCCTCGACAAGAAATTTGGCTCTCCGGATATCACTAATGACGGTGTGACGATCGCCAAAGAGCAAGAGTATGAAGATGAATTTGAGAATATGGGAGCACAACTTGTAAAAGAAGTGGCCAGTCAAACCAATGATGTTGCTGGTGACGGAACGACTACAGCGACAATCCTTGCGCATGCAATGATCGAAGAAGGATTCAAAAACTTAGCTGCAGGAGCAAACCCATTGGAGCTCAAGCGTGGATTGGAAAAAGCCTCAGAGGCTGTCGTTGAAGAGCTGCGGAAGAATAGTCACGTGCTAAAGACTAAAGAACAGACAGCTCAGGTCGCAACGATATCAGCCAACGATGAATCGATCGGCAAAATCATCGCCGATGCGATGGAAGCAGTTGGAGACGACGGGGTTATCACGGTCGAAGACTCGGATACAATCGATACTTACTACGATATGGTCGAGGGAATGCAATTTGACCGCGAATATATCTCTCCTTACTTTGTTACTGACCCCAAGAAGATGGAGGTCGACCTTACGGAACCCTTTATTCTGGTCACCGACCGGGAGTTGAAGAATGCCGCAGACCTCGTCCCGTTGCTTGAGAAGATAGCTCAATCCGGTAAACCCCTGATGATTATCGCCAACGATGTGAGCGGTGAAGCACTGACCACGCTGGTAATCAACAAGCTGAAAGGAACGCTTACCAGTTGTGCTGTCAAAGCTCCCGGATTCGGCGATCGCAGGAAAGCGATGTTGGAAGATATCGCTGTGCTCACTGGCGCAAAAGTCATTGCGGAAGATGCGGGCATGGAGATCAAATCAACGACGCTCGACATGCTGGGCCGTGCCGAGCGGATTAGAATCAACAGCGATAATACTACTATTATCGGTGGCAAAGGCTCTTCTGAAGCCATCAAAGGGCGTATCGAACAGATCAACACTCAGATTGAAACGACTGACTCTGATTACGACCGAGAAAAGCTGGAAGAGCGTAAAGCAAAGCTCGCCGGCGGAGTTGCCGTTATCAAAGTCGGCGCATCCACTGAAACCGAACTTAAAGAGAAGAAGCATCGGATGGAAGATGCTTTGGAAGCAACAAAAGCTGCTGTTGATGAAGGAATTCTCGCCGGCGGTGGAGTAGCGCTGATCAATGCCGCTAAGAGCCTCGATTCTCTTGAGCTGAAAGACGACGAAAAGATAAGCCTGCGAATCATGAAAAAGGCATTGGAGGCTCCAACTCATCAAATAGCCGATAATGCCGGTAAAGAAGGGGCAGTAGTTGTCGCACGGATCAGGGACGAGCAACCTGAAGTCGGATTCGATGTTATATCGTCCACGTACCGCAATATGGTGGAAGCCGGGATCATCGATCCAATGAAGGTAACGCGTTCAGCACTGCAAAACGCGGTCTCTATTGCAGGAATGCTTCTAACCACCGATGTATTGGTGACAGAAATAAAAGAGAAAGAAGAAACGCCGCCGCAAACGCCGCCGCAAATGCCGCCTTACTAAAACAAGACTAACCATAACTCCCTGTTGATCAGCAAAAATTGATCAATAGGGAGTTTTTTTGTAATTATTTAACTACGAGTAACTACTCAGGCCTGCCCCCGGCCGCAGGCCCTGCACAATCACTATGCAGGGCGGGCCCAGGGGTTCAAAGTTCAAGGGTTCACCTGTCTGCGTGCGGTCACGCACAGGCAGGCGGTTCATGGTTAAGTTAACGAAGATTAGGTGTTTTGAAGATAAAGTGACCCATCGCAAACCCGACAATATAGGTGGAACGTGCTGTGGTTCGTGGGTTCATCAACTATCTCAGAAAACATGAAGAATACAGAGCTTCCCAACCGTGAACTGTGAACCTGACAACCTGTTCCAACTCAAGAAACCAGTACTGACCAGCGCATCAGTTCCAACTTGTGTTACCCGCTGATCACCGAGTTGAATAAAATCGAAATCTGCCGCCAAGTATACAGGCCGAATAAGAAAACAGAAAAGTAAGAGTCAGTGGGCTCAATGGGCTGTTTCCTGCGGTTCACCCTTCACTCTTTCTCACTAACTGAAAGTTGATATATCTGCCAGCAATAGTTATAACTTAAAACAGTTACGCGGAATGGCTTAAGCAATATGTATCTGTCATGCTAACGGGACGGGCAGGTATGGTTCCAACAAAACGCAAACTGTTATGCGTGAGGAGAAGACAGTGGAACAGCAGCGGGATGAATTGGCAACGAAAAAAGATCTTGAAAAAGTAGAACAGACGCTTACAGGCA
>DOHL01000060.1 GCA_003535305.1 Candidatus Acetothermia bacterium | reverse complement strand
TGTCCGCTGCAACCTTTCCGTGTTGCTTAGTAACAGCCTGTGACATGCCCTTTCTCTCTCCTGAACTGCTTGAACTTCTTCTCTCCCGACCTATAACTGGGGCTCGCGTCCTTGCGTGTGAGATAGGAGGGTATATAGAACCTTTCCCTGCAGTCTACCAGCGAGATATTCTCCCTTTGATAGAGAGAGCTATTGATAGTGATCAACTTGGCGTCCAAGATTTTCTACGGCGCATCTCTTATCTGGCCATCTCTGAACAAGAAGTAAGAGCAATCGATCCAGAACTTTGCTCGTTTGTCAACTTGAACACTCCAACGGACATACAGAGATGGCTTAAATGAGGCAAATACGAATCACTCGCTGGCAAGATGGAGCTATGAGCAGGGTTGAAGATCTGGTGGCTGCAGAGGGTCTCCTTATAGTAGAATTCACATCCAACAGCGGGTTCTCTGCGGCTGTCAGTTTGGAGCAAGTGCAACCATTTGTCTTCGGCCACCTGTTGTCAGAGGGGATTATCAACCACAAGGAAGAGGTTCTGGAATACCGGCAGTGGCCGGAAAGCGGGGGCAGGATCCGCGCTGTAGTCCGATTGGCAAACGGGATTTCTCTTCCTCGTTCGATGCATATCGGAACGGAATGCGGTCCAGTAGGCAGACTTGCAAGGGAATTTTCCGTAACTCCGATCAAACCCATGCCGCTGATTACCGCGCAAAGTCTTCTCCAGATTCCGCGTGTGCTCAACGATCAAATGGAAGATTTTCAAACTACCGGCGCTTACCACTACGCTTTTCTCCTCTCTTCCAACCGGGAGATTATTGCACATGCCAAGGACATCGGCCGCCACAATGCAGTGGACAAAGTGATCGGCGAGGTGCTCATCGCGGAGAGATCTTTCGCCGAGCTGATCCTCTTCACCACCGGTCGAGTTACGGTGGATTTGGTCGGTAAATGCCTCCGGTGCGGGATACCGCTGCTCGTTTCTCGGTCAGCGGCCCTGTTCGGCGCGGTCACCCTTGCCAGACAATACAACCTGGGACTAGTAGGATTTTTACGTGGCTCCCGGTTCAATGTCTATAGCGGTGAAGAATTGATCATCACCCAATATTAAGGCTCCTTGCGATTAAGTTAGGGAGGAAGAGGTGTGTTGCATAGACCGGCGGATAGATTGGAAGTCACTGCCCCAAACAACTACGCGTCTTTTTGCTACTCGGTGGTGAAAATCGGACTGGTTCCGTTTTATCACAAAGAAACGCGGCTGTGAGTTACTCTTTTGGAACAGTGAAGGGCCGGTTTGAATTTTGTTTTCATCGCTGCACAAGCTATAATATGCGAGGAAATTACAACAACGGTAGATAAAGTTCTCAGGCACTGACCTATCATAATCTCACAAGCGCTTGGGATCTTACAATACGGAATTGCGTTATGCCGAGATTATCGCATCTTAAATCGGTATGGCACAGATAAGATACCCACAGTTAGCTCTACGGTGATAAAGGGAGTGCGGTAACTATCTCTAATATTTGACAAACTTGCTCAATTACAGGTGAGCTGTGTTTTCACTCTTAAAACAGGAGGATTATGAAAAAAGAGAGGATCGATTTTCTACAGCGCTATATGGAGACAGTATGCCCATCCGGGTTTGAGGAGGAAGCGACTCGTATTTGGAGAGCAGAGGCCGATCGGTTCGCTGAACGCTCTTGGGTCGATACGCATGGCAACGCGTTTGCTGTCATAAATGAAGGAGGAAGTCCGCGCGTGATGCTCGCCGGGCATGCTGATGAGATAGGGCTGATGATCTCCTATATTGATGACAAGGGCTACCTGTCGTTCCTGGGGATCGGCGGGTGGGATCCGCAAGTTCTTCCCGGCCAGCGGGTATGGATTCAGGGGAAAGACGGTCCGCTCCTTGGAGTAATCGGACGCAAGCCAGTCCACCTTCTACAGGACGAGGAGCGCAAGAAGGTCGTCAAGTTAGAGAACCTGTGGATCGATATCGGAGCAAAGGACAAAAAAGAAGTGGCCGAGTTGGTCGAAATCGGGGATCCAGTCGTACTCGATTATGGGTTTGCAAAACTACGCAACAACCTGCTCGTCGCACGTGGATTCGACGATCGTATAGGAGCATTCGTCGTGCTGGAAGCAGCGCGTTTACTGGCTGTGATGGCTCCCCGGGCTGCAGTCTATGCAGTAGCAACAGTACAGGAAGAGATCGGGCTGCGTGGAGCACGTACAAGCGCCTTTGGGATCGATCCTCAAGTGGGGATCGCGGTCGATGTTGGTCATGCTACCGATACGCCTGGCATGGGAGCGGAGAAGAAGAAAGTCGGTGATATAACGATGGGGAATGGGCCGATCATTGCCCGCGGCCCGAATATCAATCCACAGATTTTCCGAATATTCGTGAATACAGCAAAGAAGAAGGAGATTCCGTACCAGATTGACGCCGCACCCCGCGGCACTGGGACTGATGCCAATGCAATCCAGATCACCCGCGCCGGGGTGGCGACTGGGTTAATCTCTATTCCTAATCGTTATATGCACTCCCCATGCGAAATGGTACACTTGAGTGATCTGGAAAAGGCGTCCCAATTGATCGCCCATGCAGTAGCAACGATAGACACAGCTACCGATTTTATCCCTTCGTAAGCAGTAAAGAGAAAGTAGTTATTTCACTTCGGTTGGAACCTTTCCTAATAAATAGCCTGACTCCCGCGTTAGAATGAAAGAGAATCTTCCAACTCATTTTTCAATTCCCGGCGACATGACAAGAAGCTACCATCTTCAACCGCGATTTAGCACCTCTGACAAAGGTTGTCAAAGATGTCAAATTCGGCCAGATCTCTTTGTGAAGGGCTGTGATTCGCCGCTAACAGCTTATCTTCAAGGAATGCCCTTTACTGTCGGCAATCTTTCTCCCGCATGATTCTATCATCCTCCTTAAGCGCACAAGAGACTCTTCCATATTCTCCTTCATACCCGTCTTGCCCGGGTA
>DOHL01000105.1 GCA_003535305.1 Candidatus Acetothermia bacterium | reverse complement strand
GCGATCATTCCCTTTTCCATCTTAGCGGAGGAGAAGTGGAAGAGCGGGGTGGTGTTGGTTACGGTGCCGTCTGCTGAGTTGGTGCAGCGGGTCAGAGCACAACAAGAGAGGACATTGGCGTGGGCCGTTGAGCGGCTGTCGCGCCTTGCAAACCTGCGAGAGACATTGCCGTGAGGATCGTCCTGCTTTTCTTGCTCCTCGTCTTACTCCCGATATCTGCGTCGGCTGAGGAGCCGATCGACCCGCTGGTGCGAGCTGATGAAGCCTACACCTGGAATTTGAGCCTGAGCTATATTCCTCAGGGGCGCGAAGGATTTGCCGTGGACGCGCACGGGAGGTTGTTCGCTTATACGCTCTTCTCCGAGGATCGCAGCCTTTCACTTTCCGGGACCTTGCAGATCGCTGAGCGCCTGCGGGTTGGTTTGGAGCTAACCCACAGCCAGTGGTCGGTTCAGGAAAAGCGGGATTATGGGCTGGAGGACTATGAGGTCATCACCAGCGCTGGCGGGGATTTTTCCTTTACGCTCACATCGAAGCACCAGCTGTATCCGGGAAGTTTTCTCGATCCGCGGCTCAGCTTATCCTTCGGCTCGCCAACATCCGGATTTGAGGTCTCGGCAAGCCTGCTGCTTGACCCAGTGGTCCTTGTGGGAGCAATTGGATATACGTTCACCTCAGGATCTCCGCAGCAGTGGATGACCGTCTCTTTTGGGGCCGGGTTTATCGCCAATCGGTGGGTCAGTTTCACTATGACGGCGAGCTATACCGTGCCGGTCGATGGGGTGGGCCTGCCCACAGCTTCCTTTAGCTTACGCACCCGCTATTTCCTCGACGTGGAGAAGCAGCAGGAGTTGTGGGCGCGGACGAGTATCAGCCTGCGCGGGGAGACGGTGTGGATGGGGCTGGAGATCGGTCTTGCCGGGCGCGGGCTGTAGGATGAGTGCGGCGCAGCAGTCGATGGAACGCTGCAGATGGAATAGCCGGACATTTTATACTGACGATCGTATTATCAGGCGGAAACAGGAGGAATGTTAATGAACAGAAATGGTAGGCAATGGGCTTTCTCCATCTTGATGGTGGTTGCGGTTCTGGTGGTGACGAGCGTTGCTGTGCTGTCGGAAGAGATCGTGGTTGTCCTTGATTCAAATTTGGAAGCGGCGCTGCGCGAGGCACTCGCTCTTCCGGAGAGTGAGATTACTGTCGCGAATATGGAAGAGTTGGTCGAGCTTTACGCGCCCGGCCGCGATATCAAAGACCTGACCGGACTGGAGTGGGCGGTCAACCTAAAGGTACTGACGCTCTTCGACAACAAGATTGAGGACCTCTCTCCTCTGAGCGGACTCACCGCGCTTGAGGAATTGAGCCTCGGCTGGAACCGGATTACCGATATCTCCCCGCTCGCCGGGCTCGCTGAGCTCAAGAAATTCGGGGTCAGGAAATTCGGGGGAAATTCCAGGAAATTCGAGTGAAATTCGGGTCGAAATTCGAGTGAAATTCGGGGTCAGTATTTTGACATTTTGCTACATAAAACAAGGAGTCCGTAGCGAAGAAATCCGAGATAAGATCTCTATTATTGAGTTCGTAGCCCCTACTTTTTTCTGGCTTCTGAAAGCTGACCGCTGACCGCTGACCGCTTTTTACTTCTTTCTTAACTCTATGAACTCCTGCCCCGTGCAGTTATCGGGCGAACGGCCGTGGGCGGCACAGAGCCTTGGAATCGCCCCTACTTTCTTTGCTGACCGTTGATAGCTGACAGCTGAACGCTTTCCTGGGAGAGCAACAGCACCTTGCTCTATTCGTTTGTTTTCTCTCCTGCATCTTCGATCGGCGTCAATTTGTCTCGTTTTCGCGGCCTATATTCCTCGCAATAAAATGTCCGCATCGTTTCGATGTCGCGGTGTGATAACCCAACTACATCACCGAGAAGACGGGCAAAGATGACGCTCTGTGCCGTCTTTTCCACGAGAGAACATACTTTGAGTGCTTCTGTGATTTCAGCGGCTACTCCGACGACACCGTGATTGGCAAGCAGGACAGCGTTGCGGTCAGCGAGAGCAACGAGCACATTGCGTGCCAATTCATCTGTCCCGGGAAGAGCATATTCAGCAATTTCTACTGTTCCTCCGACTATTTGAACAAGGTCTTCCACGACCGGTGGAATCGGCTGCCGCACGATTGCAAAACTGGTGGCGTAGATGCTGTGCGTATGCACAATTGCATGCACATCCTGACGCTGGTTATAGATAGCCAAGTGGAGCGGAAGCTCACTTGATGGGCGTTGGTTGCCTGCTAAGATCGTACCGGCAGAATCGACGAGGACTAAATCTTCGCATTGCATTTTATCGTAATCGATGCCGCTTGGAGTAATTATGATCTTCTCAGTATCGATACGCAGGCTGATATTACCCCAACTGCCGAAGACAAGCCGCTCTTTTGCCATCTGAAGGGCTGTTTCGATTATCGTTTGCTGGTGGTGATCAATCGTGTCTGTCATTTTGCGAATAATTCAGCTATCTTTCCCCGATCGGGTCGATGAATGATCCCTTGTTCAGTTATGATCGCGCTGATTTTTTCGGCCGGTGTCAAATCGAATGACGGATTGTAAACAGAAATCTCATCGCCGGTGATCTTTACTTCTGCGATATGGGTGATTTCACGGCTGCTGCGCTCTTCGATCGGTATCTCTTCGCGGCTGGAAAGTGTCAAGTCGAATGTAGAGAGAGGGGCGGCGACGTAGAACGGAACGCCATGTTCCGCTGCCAGGACAGAGAGTGGATAGGTGCCGATCTTGTTGGCGACATCACCGTTGGCAACGATGCGATCGGCACCGACGATCACCATATCGATCATCTTCCGCTGAAAGAGAAGACCGGCAGCGTTGTCAACGATCAATGTTACAGGGACGCCGGCTTGTGAAAGTTCCCATGTGGTGAGGCGCGCTCCCTGTAGATACGGCCGCGTTTCGCATGCAAATACGCTTACTTTGTGTCCCTTGGCATGAGCAGCGAATATCACTCCCAATGCCGTGCCATATCCTGCTGTGGCCAGTGCGCCGGCATTGCACAGCGTGAGGATACGCGCGCCATCATCGATCAAAGCAGCGCCATGTGCTCCGATAGAGCGATTGATTTTAATGTCTTCCGCGGCGATTGTCTCTGCTTCACTGATCAACTGTGTAGTTATCACGGCCACCGATTCAGCGGAATATTGCTTTGCCTTTGCGAGCATCTGCTCTATTGCCCAGCGTAAATTCACTGCTGTGGGGCGTGTCTTGGTCAATTCATTTCCCGCGCTTTGCAGCACAGCCAAAAGGCCGGCAATTGAAGATGATCGGTTCTGCATCGCTGCCAACGCCATTCCATAGGCTGCTGCTACGCCGATCGCCGGCGCACCACGCACGACCATATTTCTGATCGCAGCAGCAACGGCGCGGTGATCAGCACAGATAACATAGCTGGTCTCATGCGGAAGTTTACGTTGATCGAGCAAATAGAGCTTGTTTTCGTTCCAGAACAGCGTTTTCAATCCGTTCTCCTCGTCATTGAAGTAGTACGGCAAATGGGATGGTAATTAGCGCAATTTATTCTCGTTGCCAGCTCGTCAGGTATTTCTTCTGCTCTTCATCCAGACGATCGATCTTGATCCCCATCGCTGTCAGTTTTAATTCTGCTACTTGCTCATCAATCTCTGGCGGCAAGGGAAGGACTTTTGCCGGCAATTTGTTTTTTTGTAAATAGAGGAGCGCTGAGACCTGTAATGCGAACGCCATATCCATTATCTCCGCTGGATGGCCATCAGCAGCGGCAAGGTTGACCAATCGTCCTGCAGCAAGAAGATATATCTTTTTTCCGCCTATATCGTACTCAACGATATTCTTGCGTACTGTTCTCTGCGTGTGGGCCATCTTTTCCAGTCCAACAACATCGATTTCAATGTCAAAATGGCCGGCATTGGCGAGTATCGCTCCATCCTTTAACCGTTCAAGCGCATCTACATTGATCACTCCTTTTCCGCCGGTTACTGTGATAAAGATATCGCCTTCTGCTGCCGCCTGCTCCATCTCCATCACTTGGTATCCCTCCATCGCTGCTTCCAGTGCCTTGATCGGATTTATCTCGCAGATGATAACCTGCGCTCCCAGTCCTTGAGCGCGCATCGCCACTCCTTTACCGCACCAACCGTAACCAACGACGACAACCTTCTTTCCTGCCACCAACAGGTTGGTAGTGCGGAGGATACCATCGAATACAGATTGTCCTGTGCCGTACCGATTATCAAACAGATACTTACAATAGGCATCATTGACTGCCAGCATCGGTATCTTTAACGCTCCTTCCTCTTCCATCGCCTGGAGACGGAGGACACCTGTTGTGGTCTCTTCGGCGCCGCCGCGCACTGCAGGTAGTAAATGAGCGTATTCGGTATGGAGAAGAGAGACCAAGTCCGCTCCATCATCGATGATCAGATTAGGTTCTATCTTTAGGGTGCGCGCCAGATGTGATTCATACTCCTCTGGGGATGCATCGTACTTGGCATTGACCGTAACACCGCTCTCTGCCAGCGCCAGAGCGACGTCGTCCTGGGTGGAGAGAGGATTGCTGCCACAGATCGCCACCTCTGCTCCGCCATCTTTGATAACTTGCGCCATATACGCTGTCTTTGCTTCCAGATGGAGACAGATAGCCACCTTCATCTTTGTAAATGGCTTTGTATGTCGCAAACGACGAGCCAGTTCGCCCAGCACCGGCATATGTTCTTTGACCCACTCAATTTTCAGCGCACCGCTGTTGCGTAGTTCATCTGTCATATATCATACCTCCCTATTATCACGTGTAATGCAAAAGTTCCGCTTTACCGACTAATATATCCGCTCAGGGGTAACTGCGCAAAGAGCGGTAATTTATCCGATTCGTGCATAGATCGCTTCTTTATTCTTGGCAATCTTGCCGTTTAGTTCTTTGTATAGGCTACCTCCCACAGAATCCATGGTGACAAGGAGCGGGCCGAACTGTTGGGCGACCATAATCCACACTGCATTGGCCATGCCCAGTTCTTTCAACCAGAAGACTTTCTCCACTCGAGTGAATGAGCGAGCAGATAGCGCTCCTGCTCCACCGGTATAATGAGCGTATACCGCCCCCTGTTCTTGCAGCGCCTGCTGTGTCTTTGCCCCCATCCCTCCTTTACCGATGATCAGCTTTATCTTAAAAGTAGCCAAAAACCGGGGAGTAATATCCTCCATCCTGATACTTGACGTCGGCCCTGCGGAAAGTATCTGCCAATTTCCTTTATAACGCTTCGCTACCGGTCCACAGTGGAAGAGTGCCATCGAGGTCGGGTCAAAGGGAATCTTTTCTTTTGTTTCATGCAGTTTGAGCAGCAACTGATGCGTCTTATCGCGTGCGGTAAAGACCTTTCCCGTCAAATCAAAAAGATCACCGACGCGCAATGAGCGCATCTCTTTTTCCGTGATCGGCCCGACAATCTCTCGTTCCATTTATATCACCTTAATCGTGCCGTCAGCAGCAAGATGGATCTTAGCCCAACGGTGCGCCCAGCATTGAACCACTATTCCTACCGGCAAAGAAGCAGTATGCCGATAAGCATATTCGATATGAACAGCGAGGACGGTATTCTTCCCGCCGATTCCCATCGGACCTACACCGCTCATGTTGAGCAAATGGACAAGCTCTTCTTCCAGCGCAGCGACCATCGGTTCGGGATGATGGTCACCGACAGGGCGTAAGAGAGCGCGTTTACCCAAATTCATCGCAATATCCGCCCCACCGCCGATTCCTATGCCGACGATCGTTGGAGGACAAGGTTTTCCACCACAGGCGATTATATGATCGACTACTGTCCGCTTGATTTCACTCATTCCTGCGGTAGGGAGAAGCATCTTCAATGCGCTCATATTTTCACTCCCTCCGCCTTTAGGGAGGATAGTGATCGTAATCTCATCGCCATCAATCAGCTCCCAGCTCAGATAAGGCATATACCGACCAAGGTTATCACCTGAATTTTCACCGGTGAATGGATGTACTGTATTCGGCCGCAGGGGAATCTGCTCCGTTGCCTCAGCCAATGCATGTTTAATGACCCGCTGCAACTTACTCAGATAGGGACTCGCAGTTCCTGCAGTGATAAAGAAAGTATGAAGGCCGGTATCTTGACAGAGGGGAACTCTATGCTCTTTTGCTACTTCGATATTACGCAGAATAGTTTGCAATTGTTCCTTTGCCAGTGGTGAATCTTCACTGGCTTCCGCTCTTTGTAGTGCGGTGATTACATCTTGCGGTAATACCGCTGTTGCCTGTTGTAATGCGGTAATCAATGCCGCTGATAATTGTTCTTCGTCCACTCCGTTCCTCCATTGATCCGACTTCAATCTATCTTCGTTATTTATTGCTCTTGGCCAAGACACGCGTCAATTACATAGTTCATGGGTTTTATCTGAAAACTCTTTCGGAAAATATCAACCACAGAGTTCACAAAGATTATAAGTTTTTTATCTTCTCGGTGTTCTCTGTGGTCTATTCGCAAATCTGTGGTTATAGGGTTCATCGCATGGGTTATGGGTTTTGACTTCTGGGCTTTGGACGACTTTTGCTCATTTCCCAATGCAAAAATCAGCGAATATGCGATCAAGCAACTCTTCTGTAACATCGACTCCCTGTAACTGCATACTGGCAACATACGCTGCTCTAATCTCTTCTGCCGCCATATCTACTGAAGATCCAGCCTGCAGTCCTTCTATTGCGCAACCGATTGCTTGCGATGCTCGGTGGAGGAGGTCTCGTTCCCATGCGTCAAGGAGTAAGATTCCGCTCCGCTCCGGCATTGCTCCTGAAAAGAAGAGATCGATTATTCCTTCTTTTAGCTCTTTCAACCCTATTTTAGTTTGCGCTGAAATTTCATAGACCTTCTCCCACTTCCCAGTCAGTTCTATATCCGTTGCTGCGGGTAGGTCCGATTTATTGTACAGCAAAATTACTCTTTTACCGGCAAGATCAGCGGCCAATCGCCGATCATCATCGGTAATCGGAAGGCTGCGATCAATGACGAACAGCACCAGATCCGCAATCTCTTTCGCCTGCTTGGCCCGCTCTATTCCTGCTTTTTCTATCAAGTCGTCACTACGGCGCAGGCCGGCAGTATCGATAAGGCGGAACGGAATGCCTTCAATTGCGATGGTCTCTTCTAATGCATCGCGTGTTGTCCCAGGGATCGGTGTGACAATCGCACGTTCCTCTTGTAGTAATGCGTTGAGTAACGTTGATTTTCCCACATTAGTTCTTCCGAGGATGACGATCGCCAATCCCTGCTTCATGATCTTGCCCCCTTTGCCGCGCGCTATTATTCCATCTATACGGCCTTGCAACCTGACCAGATCGGAGAGGAGTTCCTGCTGTGATTGTGGTTCGATATCCGCATCAGGAAAATCGATCGCTACCTCGATCTGCGCTAACAGGCGGGAAAGCTCCTCCCTGATTGAGGCGATAAGGGATGAAAAGCGACCTTCTAAATGGTTGATCGCCGCTTCTAATCCTAATTCTGTCTTTGCTTTCACCACATCGAGCACTGCTTTTGCCTGATTAAGATCGATCCGTCCGTTGAGAAATGCTCGTTTGGTGAACTCTCCTGGTTCGGCAAGGCGAGCCCCGTGTTGCAACAGGAGATTAAGGAGTCGGCGCAGCGGGACGATGCCGCTGTGGCAATTGATTTCAACTATATCTTCCCGCGTGTAGGTGCGAGGAGCGTGCATAACAGC
>DOHL01000067.1 GCA_003535305.1 Candidatus Acetothermia bacterium | reverse complement strand
TCAGCCATTAGCTTTTAGCTTTTAGCTAAAGCCAAGACCTGCTTGGGGGATGGAATCTTATTCTTATCCTCTCTTTCTCTTTCTCTTTCTCTATTCTCTATTCTCTATTCTCTATTCTCTATTCTCTATTCTCTGACCGCTGAACGCTGAACGCTGAACGCTTAGTTGACATTTACCAATAATAGTATAATAATAAGAGAAAGATCAACCGATTGAATATCTGGTTATATTTTCTATCTTTGTCGGGAAGGAGGGGAAAATGGGCAGGAGAAAGAAGATACTTGCGGGAACAGTCTGTATCCTGCTCGTCGGCGCTGGATTACTCTCCAGCGTAATAATAGGATCTGGAGAAAGTGAATCTGGAGGCAGTGTCTATATCATTCCCATCCACGGAGTCATCGATTGGGGGGTAGCCGGCTTTGTCAGCCGCGTGTTGCGTGAGGCAGCGCAAGCAAATGCTCGTGCGGTTATCGTAGAAATCGATACCCCGGGCGGGCGACTCGATGCAGTGATAGATATCAGCGCCGCTATGTTTGCGAGCCCTGTTCCGGTGATTAGTTTTGTCACCCACGAGGCGACCTCTGCCGGCGTGCTGATCACGATCTCCGCTCCTGAGGTGGTGATGGCGCCGGGTTCGACGATCGGTGCAGCAGAACCGCGACCACTCGATGAGAAAGTACTGTCGTATTGGAAATCCCGCCTGCGAGCGGCAGCAGAGACGACGAACAGAGACCCGATATTGGTAGAGGCGATGGCCGATGCGCGGATAGAAATTGAAGGGGTCGTTGAGCATGGAAGAATACTTTCGCTGACAGCAGAAGAAGCGTTGGCTTTGGGGCTCACCGACGACATCCTTGCGACTCGGGAAGCGGTATTGCGCGTCTATAATCTAAAGCAATATCCATTGGTGGTTATCTATCCCGCCTTTTTCGAACACATTGCCGGCTGGGTTACTCATCCCATTATCAGTTCGCTCCTGTTCAGTGTCGGTTCGCTGGCGATAACAATGGCAGTTATGACCGGCTGCTGGGCGATAACTGCGCCGATTGGTATGGTGGCGCTTCTCCTTTTCTTCGGCGGCCACCTCTTCGCCGGTTTGGTAGGGTGGGAGATACTCCTCCTCTTCGTCGCCAGTATCGCACTGCTGATCGCGGAACTTTTCGTTCCCGGCGGGATATTGGGATTGCTGGGAGCCGGCGGGATTATCGCCAGCATCATCATGGCCGCTCCATCGCCGCAGGAAGGTGCAATTTACCTCGGCGCCGGCTTTGTGGTCAGCGTTATAGGAGCCGTTGTCGCAGCAAAAGCGATGGGACGGAGTAGAATATTCAGCCGCCTTGTGCTCCAGCATGAAGAGAGCGTTGATTCAGGGTATACAGCAGTACCGGAACGGTCAGATCTTGTCGGGATGATCGGCCGCGTAATCACCCCGCTACGCCCGGTCGGCATCGCGGAATTTAGTGATTCCCGCGTCGATGTCGTCACTGACGGCGAGTTTATCGACAAAGATACCGTAGTAGAAGTGCGTAAAGTCGAGGGCGCACGCGTCGTCGTGCGCCGCGTGCGCCGGAACGGTTAAACTTACAGACTCTATAGGAGGTTTTTCACATGAATGGAGGAAATATAACACTACTCATAATCGGAATAGCTGTCGTTGTCATACTTATCATCGGCAGTTTCATTCCGGTAAGGCTATGGATCTCTGCCTTGGCGGCCAAAGTACAGATCGGAATCGGCGCTCTGATCGGGATGCGATTGCGCAAAGTGCCGCCGGCGCTCATCGTGCTGGCGATGATCAAATCGACCAAGGCCGGCCTGGAAGCAGAGAGCGACAGATTGGAGGCCCATTTTCTGGCCGGGGGCAATGTAAATCGTGTTGTAGATGCACTCATTGCCGCACAACGAGCACAGATACCATTGCCCTTTGAACGGGCGGCGGCGATCGATCTTGCCGGACGTGATGTCTTGGATGCGGTACAGATGAGTGTAAATCCGAAAGTGATCGAAACTCCGATCGTAGCGGCAGTGGCCAAAGACGGCATCGAAGTCAAGGCCAAAGCCAAGGTTACGGTACGCGCCAATATCGAGCGGTTGATCGGAGGCGCGGGTGAGTCGACTGTCTTGGCGCGTGTCGGCGAGGGTATCGTTACCACTATCGGTTCAGCCGACACCCATAAAACGGTGCTGGAAAATCCGGATTCGATATCCACGCGTGTTCTGGACAAGGGACTCGATGCCGGCACGGCATTTGAAATCCTCTCCATTGACATCGCTGATGTCGATGTAGGAAAGAATATCGGAGCCAAGCTGCAAATCGACCAAGCAGAGGCTGACAAGCAGATTGCGCAGGCAAAGGCGGAAGAGCGACGCGCAATGGCCGTGGCCAAAGAACAGGAGATGCTCGCCTTGGTGCAGGAGATGCAGGCCAAAGTCGTAGATGCCGAGGCCTTGGTGCCGCAAGCGATAGCTGAGGCATTCAAAGCCGGAAACATAGGGATAATGGATTTTTACAACATGCGCAATATCATGGCCGATACCGAGATGCGCGACTCCATTTCGAAAATAACCGACGAGAAAGAAAAGGGCGAAAAGAGATAAGCAGGAGGTAAGTTGACAACACAAGGTAGGAAAAAAGTTCCACATGACTCTCTTGCCCGTCGAAGCGAGGGTATTAAGCATCTGTTGCGTAAACGGCGGACTCTGGTCAATGCTGTTATCCTCGCGGAGATCATCGGACCACCACGAGCTCGGCGTTCTTTACGAAGATAACGACCAGCCTAATGTCATGTCAACCTTAATTGATCG
>DOHL01000080.1 GCA_003535305.1 Candidatus Acetothermia bacterium | reverse complement strand
GACGCGGTTCAGAGATGGGTTTACTGAATATGTACGGTTTGAGGTTAAGGGAGAGGAAGGATGAAATTTTATCGCGCACGAGCAACTTAAGAAGCAGTCTCTGATGCAATTGCCTTGACGGTATAGGGATCGGTAGTGTATCATCGTTATATCGTAATTATGGAGTGGTGGTGAATATGACAAACAGATTGCTTGTAGCGGTGCTGATCGCTCTATCCGTTGTGGTCGGATTTACAGCGGAGATCATCGCGCAAGGACCGAGGTTGGTAATCTACACGCACGGGATCGCTGTGGTGCAAGAGACACGTGAAGTTCACTTTGACGCCGGAATATCGCAACTTATCCTGTTTGATATCCCGGCAAATCTGATCGTTGGATCGCTTTATATTCAATTATCCGCCGGAAAGGTCATTGAACAGGAGTTTCGCCATACTGAACCGGCGCGGGTTATAACGCGCTTTATCGGTAGAGAAATAGAATTACTCTCTTCGCGCGGAAAACTCTATCGCGGCACCCTCCTCGCTGTCGCTCATAACCAAGTGACTCTCATCGACGATAAGGGAACGATCAATATCATCACTGAACCGGCGCGGATTACGCTTCCGGCAGGGGTGCAACTCCATCTGCATCCGACTCTTTACCTTACGGTCAAACAGGAGGTTGCAGGCCAAGGAATGATATCGCTCTTCTATTTGACGCAAGGTATAAATTGGAGCGCTGATTACATCGCGATATTGAATGAAACAGAGGACCGCCTTTCCCTGCAAGGCTGGATCAATATAACGAATAACTCTGGTCGGGATTTTATCGATGCTTACGTAAAGGTCCTTGCCGGTGATATCAATCTTATCTCTGCTCTGCCGCAGCGTGATTTGAGGGCAGCCGTCGCTTTAAAAGCACGTATAGAGGCTCATCCTCTTGCGCCGGAGAAGGCCGTTGCCTTTTATCTTTACCCCCTTCCCCGGCGTGTCGACCTCCTTGACGGGCGATCGATCGCTTTGCCGTATACCAGTGCGGATGCGGTCCCGGTAGAGAAAATCTATATCTTTGATCCTGCAACCCAGCCGGGAGTACAGGTCCGCTTTCGATTTGTCAATGCCGCTGCCAGTGGGTTAGGCGATCCCCTGCCGGCCGGAATATTCCGTCTTTTCTATCGCAGTGCCGATGGAAGAGTGATTTTGCTCGGCGAAGATTGGATCGACCATACTCCACGCGACGAAGAGATTGAAGTAAGTATAGGAACAGCATTTGATCTTATCGGCGAACGGGTACACACGCAACGCCGGCGGGTAAGCGAAACTCTCATCCGCGACAGCTTCACCATTACCCTTCGCAATCATCAGGAGAACGCAGTAACGATCGAAGTTAACGAACGGTTGCGGGGAATATGGCGGATCGTCGCTTCTTCGCTCGCGTATGAAAAGATCGATGCACACACAATCAGATTTATCGTTGAACTTGCGCCGGGAGAAGAGAAGGAGATATTTTACACCGTTGAATTCAGCTCATAAATCATTACATAAAGAGATGTTCCTGCGCTACCAGCAGGCGGTGGAGAAGGTGCTTCCCCGGATTCCAGTGAAGAACGGCGTTATTGACGTCGATTCCCTTTGGATCGAAACATCGCTCCCCTACGATCTCTTACGCGAGATAATCAGGGAGAATAAGATCGCTCTGCCTGATAATGTGGAGCGGATTGGCAGTAACCGCCCTAACAGTGATCAGGAGAACAGAGATGACAGATAAACGAGACGAGATACGCTTCGGAACCGATGGATGGCGAGGGATCATCGCCGATGATTTTACCTTTGCCAATGTGGCGCGCCTTGCCCAGGCAACGGCGGAGTTCCTTGCTTCCCCGCAACGCGCAAAGCTCTCTATTTATGCTGACTGGAAAACGGAATATCGCCCGGCAACAGAAGGGGTGATCATCGGGTATGATACCCGTTTCCTGTCACAGGAGTTCGCCGACTATTTTGCCCGCGTGTTCCATGACAACGGCATTCCGGTCGCGTTATCCGATAGTCCTGCTCCTACCCCTGCAATCTCTTACGATGTGATCAACCGACGACAGGCTGCTGGGGTGATGATCACTGCCAGCCACAATCCACCTATTTATAACGGGGTGAAGTTCAAGCCGGAATATGGTGGTTCCGCTCCGAAAGAGGTGACGGATGCAATTGAAACACGCCTTCCTGCTGTTGCACCGATACCTAAATCTCTGCCGGAGAATATCACAAAGATCGATCTCAAGGGACCGTTACTGGCGAAGATCAAAACACTCATTGACCCTGCACGCCTTACAGCGGCGCCAGTGCTCGTTGTCATCGACTCGATGTATGGATCAGCTCAAGGGTATGTGAAATCGCTGCTGGATGACTATGATGTCTTGTCCCTGCCGATCCGCGCCAAACGCGATCCCCTCTTTGGCGGTATAGACCCTGAGCCACTTGACAGGAATCTGGTTGCGCTGCGAGCGGTCATCGCTTCACGTTACCAAAAGACCAAACGGATCATCGGGGTAGCGACCGACGGTGATGGCGATCGGATCTCCGCGATGGATGAACGCGGTAGTTTTATCGATATGCAACGTACTTTTGCGCTTATTCTCCGTTATTTAGTTGAGAAGCGCGGTTGGCGCGGTGCGGTCGTCAAATCATTCGCCCTTACTGATATGGCAACGAAGATGTGCGCTCAATACGGCTTGCCGCTCATCGAGGTTCCGATCGGATTCAAGTATGCCTGCGAGCAGATATTAAAGCGCGGTGACGTCCTTATCGCTGCTGAGGAGAGTGGTTCAATCGGAGTCAAGGGCCATATTCCTGATCGCGATGGTGTCCTCTGTTCGTTACTGTTGACAGAGATAGCAGCAACGGCACGCGGGACAATGAGCGAGGAGATAGAGAATATGTTCGCTGAGGTCGGTCCCCATTTCTATCGGCGCTGCGACCTCCATATCAAAACACGGCAAGAGATCGTGGCAAAGTTACTCGAGCAACCACCAGAGACCTTTGCCGGCCGACCGGTCAAAGCGATTGAGACACTCGATGGCCTCAAATTACGCTTTGCTGACGGCTGGTTACTGCTGCGCGCTTCCGGGACAGAACCGATATTGCGGTTATATTGCGAAATGCCTACACTCGATGACGTAGAAGAGGTACTGAGCATGGCGGAAAGATTCGCCCGCGCTGAAGAGAGGTAATTATGAACGAAGAGTACAATCCAAAGCAGGTCGAAGATAAATGGCGCGACTTCTGGCGCGAGCAGGGGTTCTTCCGGGCGAAGACCGAAGCGGGCGGAAAGAAGTTCTACTATCTGAACATGTTCCCTTACCCCTCAGGATCGCTCCATGTCGGCCATGGACGGAATTATATCATCGGTGATGTTGTAACCCGCTTTTTCATCATGCGGGGGTACAATGTACTGAACCCGATGGGGTGGGACGCCTTCGGCCTCCCGGCGGAGAATGCGGCGATCGAACGAGGGATCCACCCGCGCAACTGGACGATTAAAAACATCGCCGCAGCCAAGGAGCAATTCCGCTCCTGGGGGATCGAGTACGATTGGGACCGCGAGATCACAACCTGCCTCCCCGACTACTACGCCTGGACACAGTGGCTCTTCTTAAAGCTCTACGAGAACGATCTCGCCTACAAAAAGGAGGCGGCGGTCAACTACTGCCCGGTCTGCGACACCGTCCTTGCGAACGAACAGGTCGTCGGTGGGGTCTGCGAACGCTGCGGGACCGCGCCGCAGAGAAAGACCATGAAACAGTGGTTCTTCCGGATCACCGCCTACGCCGACCGTCTGGTGGACGATCTGGATGCGCTCACCGGCTGGCCGGAGAATGTGAAGAAGATGCAGAAGAACTGGATCGGGCGGAGCAGCGGCGCAGAGGTCCTCTTCCGGACAGAGGACGGGGACGAGATCGTCGTCTTCACCACCAGGCCGGATACCCTGTGGGGGGCGACGTTCATGGTCCTTGCCCCAGAGCACCCGCTCGTCGACCGCGTGACGACGGAGGAGGAGCGCGCGGCAGTGGAGGATTATCGCGAGCGGGCAGCACGGGCGAGTGATATCGACCGCCTCTCCACCGAGAGAGAGAAGACCGGTGTCTTCACCGGCGGGTACGCGATCAACCCGGCAAGCGAGGAGAAGATCCCGATATGGATCGCCGACTACGTCCTGATGGCCTATGGGACCGGGGCGATCATGGCCGTTCCGGCTCACGACGAGCGTGACTTCGCCTTCGCTCTCCAGTTCGGTCTCCCGATCATCCCGGTGATCGAGCCCTCTAATGGACACGCCGAGTCGTTCGCTGCGGCCGGGACGATGGCCGACGGGTTCGGTGCGGCGCTTGTTGCCGATGGGATCTCTGCAGCAGAGAGCGCCGCCGGAATTCGGGTCTCACTTGAAGCCGGGCAGATCGACCGCTATATCGAGATCGCGCGTGAGTACCTCAAACCCGGCCGGTTTACCGCGGTCGTGGGAGCGCGCTTCGCCGTTATCCTCGAAGACGGGGTCTACGACCTCGATTCCGTGAGATCCGACCGTGAGATCCTCGCCCGGCTGCAGCAACTCGACCCGGCGCTTGCAGGGGCGCGCACCGTGATGGAGGTCCTCGCCGGCATCGCTGAGTACGAAGGGTTTCTCTTCCACTCCGAGTACGGAACGATGGTCCACTCCGGCCGGTTCAGCAAGGTCGCTGGAGCAGAGGCGCGGGCCAAGGTTACCGAGTGGCTCGAGGAGACGGGGAAGGGGCGCGGCGCGATCAACTACCGGCTGCACGATTGGCTGATCTCCCGCCAGCGCTACTGGGGGGCGCCGATCCCGATCATCTACTGTGAGAGATGCGGGATTGTTCCGGTCCCTGAGGAGGATCTCCCGGTCCTCCTCCCAGACGTCGAATTCATCGGGAAGATGGGCCTTGCCGATATCCCCGGCTACGCCGAGACAATCTGTCCGAGATGTAACAGTCCGGCGCGGCGTGACACCGACACGATGGACACGTTCGTCGATTCCTCCTGGTATTACCTTCGGTTCATCTCCCCGCAAGAGAAGGAGCGGCCGTTCGTCGTCGAGGATGTCAACCGTTGGCTTCCGGTCGATCAGTACGTCGGCGGGGTCGAGCACGCGATCCTCCATCTCCTCTATTCGCGGTTCATCACCAAGGCGCTGAACGATATGGGGTACCTCGACTTTAACGAGCCGTTCATCCGCCTGTTCACCCAGGGAATGGTCTGCCATACCGCGTACCGCTGCCCTGAGCACGGGTGGATCTACCCGCAACAGGTGGAAGACGGCCGCTGCCCGCACTGCGGAGCGACGCTCGAGACAGCGAACTTCTCGATGAGCAAATCGAAGCGGAACGTAGTCGCCCCCGCGGAGATAATCGACCGTTACGGAGCCGACACCGAGCGGCTCTACACCCTGTTCATGGGGCCGCCCGATCGGGACATCGAGTGGTCGGAGGAGGGGGTGCGCGGATCGTTCCGTTTCCTAAACCGTGTCTTTACCCTGGTCATCGCGGAGGCCGAGCGCGTTGCCGCCGCTTCCGAGCGGCTCAACCCGGACGTTCTCGATCGCGCGGGGAAGGATCTGTGGCGGCGCTACCATCGCACGGTGAGGAAGGTGACCGAGGATATCGAGGGGCGGTTCAACTTCAACACCGCGGTCTCGGCGATTATGGAGCTCGTCAACGAGCTGGCCAAGTACGTAAAAGAAGGAGGGGAGGACGACGCACTGGTGCGGGAGGTGATCCAAGGTCTGATCCTCATCCTTTCACCATTCACCCCGTTCTTCTGCGAGGAGACGTGGCGGAGGATCGGCAATACCGATGCAATCTTGGATCAACAATGGCCTTCCTTCTCAGCTATGGCGCTAAAGGAGGCGATGCGGGAAATACCGGTCCAGATCAACGGCAAAGTGCGAATGAGGGTCAATATTCCCACCACAATAAGCAGCGACAGCGAGGCGCTTAAAGCGGCGGTCCTCGCGGCAGAGAGCGTTTGCGACCGGTTGGCCGGCAAGGAGATCATCAATGTGATCGCAATCCCTGACAAATTGGTGAGCATTGTCGTGAAATAATGTTTGTTGGTTAAGCGGCGACTATGGATTTCAACGTACGTTATAAGCTCTTACCGTGCTCATTATTGCTTCCTGCTTATCCACGATCGGTCGTAAGCATTCAGTAAGCCCATACTGGCTGAAATGTGGAAGGCCCTGCCATGCACAGTTATTGTGCATGGCAGGGCAGGCCTAGAACCACAGATTGACACTGATAGATACAGATCAGAGAATAGAGAATAGAAGGCAGAAAAGAGAGAATAGAAGTCAGAGAATGCTCAAAGTCCAAGGTCCAAAGTCCAAGGTCAAGAGCCGGAAAGTCATTGTAGGGGCACGGCATGCCTGCCCTGCACAATTACTGTGCAGGGCAGGCGCAAAGGTCGCTAAG
>DOHL01000079.1:5185-7060 GCA_003535305.1 Candidatus Acetothermia bacterium | reverse complement strand
CATTGATTGACTTCTGTTCTCTATTCTCTATTGCATATTCTCTATACTCTATTCTCTGATCTGTGTATGTCAGTGTCTATCCGTGGTTCTTTCCTCATCCGGATGCGGTTCAGGGACGGGTTTACTGAATACGTACCTCTCCAAGGGATGTTGAATTATCAGTTTTACTGCTTGCTATTTTGTTTTCCATGGACATTCCGCCTGATCTCTTCTTTGTATGCGGAAATTTTTCCGCTTGACTCCCTTAATAGATTTAGGCTATCCTTATCTGTTGACTGTTGAAAGGAGGTCAAATGCCAGATAATCATCTCTCTTTATGGACCGCTATTCAATCCGCTTTAAGAGAAGAAATTTCCCACACAAGTTACGAGACATGGTTTGCCAATACAAATTTAAGCTCTATTGATGATACGGCTCTTACAATAACCGTCCCGAACTCGTTTACTAAAGGAGGATTAGAGAAACGTTACCGGCCTCTTCTTGAACAAACTGTTTCCGCTATTTGCGGTCGTCCGATGGCAATAAATTTCGCCGTGTTAGAGAAAAAAGAGCGTGCCCCAGTCGAACCTACTCTTATTAAAGGCCCGGCACCAACTTCTCGCGAAAAGCCGCTTCCTCTTAACCCAAATTACACCTTCACCCACTTTGTGCGTGGAAATAATAATCATTTAGCCTATGCCTCATCGATCGCTGTTGCGGAAGCTCCTGGGAAGGCATATAACCCGTTGTTTATTTACGGATCAGTTGGGCTGGGTAAAACTCACCTCCTACAGGCGATCGGAAACCATATCTCCACAGATACTTCGCCGAAGAATATTATGTACACAACCTCCGAACGGTTCTCAATTGAAATGATCTCTTCCATCCGTAATAATACCACTGCTGACTTTCGTGCTAAGTTTCGTACGCTCGATATCCTCCTCATCGATGATATCCAGTTTTTAGAAGGTAAAGAAGGAACCCAAGAAGAGCTGTTCCACACCTTTAATGAACTCTACGGACAAGAGAAGCAAATTGTTCTCTCCAGCGATCGCTCGCCGGACAAGCTATCCGGTTTACAGGAACGGCTGGTCTCTCGCTTCCGCTGGGGGCTTGTCGCCGATATTCAACCGCCTGTTTGGGAAACACGAATCGCTATTTTGCACGAGAAGGCACGGCTCCGTGGAATTGAAGTTGACGACTCGATTATCGAGTTGATTGCCTCTCGTATTTCTTCTAATGTTCGCGCATTAGAAGGAGCATTGATAAAAGCGATCGCGCATTCCGAACTTCAGGGAACTCAAATAGCAGTAAGCGACCTTGAAAACATGCTCCCCGAAGAAGGCAAACGTCCTCCACTTACCGTTGAATCGATTAAAGAAGAAGTGGCAACCCAATACAATGTAAAACGCCGTGATTTAGAGGGATCGAGTAGAAAAAAAGAGTTGGTGCAAGTACGCCAAATCGCAATCTACATAGCTCGAGAGATGACGGATAGTTCCTTTCCGTCTCTTGGGAAATCTTTCGGAAATCGCGATCACAGTACCATTATGCATTCTTACATGAAGATAAAAAACCTCCTCGAAGATACACCGTTGCTCTATAGTGAGATTAAAGAAATTCAAGAAAACATTTTAACAAAATACACCAGGCGAGGATAGACAAGAGATACCGATAGAACAAAGATTTTTAGATAAGTACAGCAAAGATATAGAGAGAAAGATTGACTGTGGATAACTCTGTGGAGAAGGTGCCGAAAATTGGTGGATATCATCTCTTTTCTGTGGGAAAGGCTCGCGGATAACGAGCAGAGAATGATAATAAACAAAGATATCAACAGGTTTTATAGGAAAACCGCAGTTTTTCCGCAGAGTTATCCACAAAGAAGAGCTGTAA
>DOHL01000079.1:0-4821 GCA_003535305.1 Candidatus Acetothermia bacterium | reverse complement strand
CGATCTTTACAATAACAATTATCTTGAATAATAAAATAGATTGGATAGATATCTTAGCGAACCAGAACGGACTCCGAGCTGCTGCCCAGATAGCTGAAATATCAGGTCTTTGGCCTCGTCTTGTTAAACCTCTCTTTGCCGCGGCATCACGGGTTAGTTCTCTTCGCAATCACGTTCTCACGGTTGAGGTCGCCTCTCCGGTTATTGGATATGAGCTTTCCGTAGTCTCCTCACAGATAAAGGAAAAAATAAACTATTCCTTTCGCGCAAACTATATTCGGGAAATTAGATTCATCTCCGGATCTTTTCCTAAAAACAAGCATTCTCCGTGTCTTTCCCTTTCTCGAACGGAGAAAAAGGACGTTGTTCCAGGTATTAACCATCTACTCAAAGGTGACTTAGAAGGATCTTTTCAGCGCTTGGTTAACGCCGCTCGCCTACGGGCTAAAAGAGACCTGCAGAACGGAGCTGTTCTCTGCCGGTTGTGCGGTTGCCCGACAAGCGTCTCTCTAAATGAGATCTGTAGTGGCTGCCGATTTGACGGATCTCTTTCCAGTCAGACAGCAGAAAAAGAGAATTCCGTTTAACGCAAGAGTTGATTGAGAAAAGGACAACTCCTCGCTACAATAAGCCTTACTATGATTAAAGGCACAACGATCATCGCTCTTCGTTCAGTAGTTGAAAAACGCGCTGTTATTGCCTGTGACGGACAAGTTACTATGGATACTGTTGTGATTAAGAGCAGGACGAGGAAAGTGCGCCGTCTTTATAATGGAACAATCATTGTCGGGTTTGCAGGAGCTACTGCTGATTGTTTATCTCTTTTGGATAGACTGGAAGAACATCTGGAAAAGTACGGCGGGCAAATGCGCAGAGCAGCGGTGGAGTTGACGAAAGAATGGAGAACGGACCGGGTTTTGCGGCATTTGGAGGCGATTATAGTTTGCGCAGGAGAGGAAGGGTTGCTGATGGTCTCTGGATCTGGAGATGTGTTAGAAGCTGATGACGATATGTTCGGGGTCGGATCGGGGGGAGTGTACGCCCTTACTGCCGCACGGGCGATCTGTTCTGTTACGGAGCTTCCGATTATAGATGTTGCGGAAAAAGCGCTGGAAATAGCAGGGGGGATCGATATTTACACCAATACGAACATCATTATGGAAGAAGTTTCGTGGTGAAGAGGGAGCAACGATGCAAATTGTCGAGGTAAAAGACAAGAAAATATCAGGCCTGACACCACACCGAATTGTCGCTGAGCTCGATAAGTATATAGTCGGACAAACAGAAGCTAAACGACAAGTTGCGATCGCTCTTCGTAATCGGATGAGAAGACAGTTGATAACCGGCGAAATCCACTCCGAGATAAAACCGAAGAATATCTTAATGATCGGCCCGACAGGTGTGGGGAAAACAGAGATCTCGCGTCGTTTGGCGAAACTAACTACATCCCCGTTTTTAAAAGTAGAGGCGACCAAATTTACCGAGGTCGGTTACGTTGGCCGTGATGTTGAGTCGATGATCAGGGATCTGGTCGACATTGCGATTGACCTTGTCAAAGAAGAGGCGATCATCCGAGTAGAGGATGAATTACACGAAATGGTGGAAGAACGGCTCCTCGATGCATTATTACCGATTGACCAAGATAACGCAGAAGATAATGCAGAACGTGCTGAACGAGCACAGCGGACACGCGCCAAACTGAGGCGCAAACTACACCGGGGAGACTTAGACGAACGGTACATCGAAATCAACATAGAGGCACAGATCATTCCTCAGCTTGAGGTCTTAGGCCAAGAAGGAATAGACCAGATTGGAATCGACATGACCGATATGCTTTCCGGGATAATCCCTATTTCCACGCGTAAGCGGCGCGTAAAGATAAAAGAGGCGCGGCCGATCCTGTTCGATCAACTGGTCGGTGAAATGATTAATATCGAGGAGATTCGGCAAAGAGGGATCAAGCTGGCAGAAGAGACAGGGATCATATTCCTCGACGAGCTCGATAAAGTCGCTGCCGGCGGACGAGAAGAAAGAGGGGGCCCAGGCGTTTCGCGGCAAGGAGTGCAGCGCGATCTATTGCCTCTTCTTGAGGGGACGACAGTTCGTTCCCGCTATGGAAATGTGAGCACGGAGAATATTCTCTTTATTGCTGCTGGCGCGTTTAATATGTCCAAGCCGTCTGATCTGATTCCTGAAATACAAGGGCGCCTTCCGATTCGAGTGGAATTGGAAGACCTCACAGCAGAGGACTTCATGATAATTCTCACTCATCCTAAAGATGCACTGGTAAAGCAATATAAAGCACTTCTCTCAGTAGAAGGAGTGGAGCTTGAGTTTGAGAAAGAAGCGATCGCCGAGATAGCTGAGATCGCGTACCGTCTCAATCAGACAACAGAGAATATTGGCGCGCGACGTCTTGCTACGGTGATGGAAAAACTGGTAGAGGAGATTTCATACACCGCAGATAGAAGGAGAGGGGAAAAGATAGTGATCGACTGTGACTACGTGCGTAGTCGCCTTGAAGGGATCGTTGAAGATCCGGATCTGTCGCGTTATATCCTGTAGCGATTCGATTCAGCATGGCTTAATTAGACTCAAGCAGAGAAGACTCAAGGGCTGCGGAGAACAAAAGGTTCAAGTTTAGGGCAAGAAGGGCACGATAGATGTCTATCTATGCGCTCTGTTTTATGGGTTTAACAGCCCTTATGAACCGTGATATCTTTGTGTCAAAATAACTACATGTACGAAAGAGACAGAGATAGATGAAAGGTCTCTGCCTGGAGGCAACGATAAAATGATCCAGCTCGTGTTGCCGGATGGTAACAAGATGGAGTTTAAAGAAGGTGTTTCCCTTTATGAAGTAGCGCAGGCTATCGGTCCGGGGTTGGCTAAGGCCGCGGTCGGCGCTCTCGTTGACGGCGAATTACGCGATCTGCGCGAACGAGTACATGAAAATTGCGCGATCAATATCGTCACTTCTGCAT
The DNA here is from genome assembly GCA_003535305.1 of Candidatus Acetothermia bacterium. Lineage (GTDB taxonomy): Bacteria > Bipolaricaulota > Bipolaricaulia > UBA7950 > UBA7950 > UBA7950. Next base: position 1,837 of record DOHL01000079.1, on the reverse strand, counting down.
CGCCGCAAGCGCTCGAAATATTACGCCATACCACATCGCATATCATGGCACAAGCGGTCAGAGATCTTTTCCCTGAAGCTAAATTGGGGATAGGGCCGGCGATTGCCGATGGGTTTTACTATGACTTCGACCTTTCGCAAAGACTTTCAAGCGCTGATCTGGGAAAAATCAGCGCGGAGATGAGGCGAATAATCGCGGCCGACCTGCCGATCGAGCGATTGGAGAAACCAAAGAAGGAAGCAGAAGAGATTCTACAGGAGCGCGGAGAGAAACTGAAACTCGAATTGGTAGAGGAGCTCGATATGGAGACGGTGACGTTCTACCAACAAGGCGAATTCATCGACCTATGCCGTGGGCCTCACTTACCGACCACTGCCTGCGTCAATCCCGATGCATTTCAATTAACTTCTGTTGCTGGGGCATACTGGCGAGGCGATGAGAGCCGGCCGATGCTGCAACGGATCTACGGCACGGCTTGGGAGAAGAAGACTGACCTCGATGCCTATCTGGAAAGATTGACAGAAATAGAGGCACGCGATCATCGCAAACTTATGCGGCAACTGGATTTAGTGAGTTTTCACGAAGAAGCAGGAGTAGGGCTGGCCTATTGGCACCCCAAAGGCGGACGGATGCGTGTCCTTATTGAAGACTACTGGCGCAAACTCCACTATGAAGGCGGCTATGAAATCGTCTTCACTCCTCATATTGGTCGCGCAAAGCTATGGGAGACCTCTGGTCATCTCGATTTCTATCGCGACGATATGTACGCGCCGATGGATGTCGATGGGCAGGATTACTACATCAAGCCAATGAACTGCCCGTTCCATGTGATGATCTATAACTCACACACCCGCTCGTATCGCGACCTGCCGCTGCGCTGGGCTGAATTGGGGACAGTCTATCGGTATGAGCGAAGCGGCGTATTACACGGGATGTTACGCGTGCGTGGGTTCACTCAGGACGACGCACACATTATCTGCTCTCCCGAGCAGATCGACGAAGAGATTCTGCGTGTACTCGATTTCAGTCTAAACCTGCTTCGCGGGTTTGGGTTTAATAAGTTCAAGATCGAACTCTCGGTCCGTGATCCTAAGACTCCGGAGAAGTATGCCGGCGAGGATCGGATATGGGAACAGGCGGAAGAATCTCTTGTCAAGGCGTTGGAGGCCAAGAACTTTTCCTATCAACGGATGGAAGGGGAGGCGGTCTTCTATGGCCCTAAGATCGACATCAAAATAGAAGATGCGCTCGGCCGCATGTGGCAGTGCACAACGATCCAGTTTGATTTTAATATTCCCGGTCGTTTTGATATGACCTATATCGGTGAAGACGGAACTAAGCAGCGACCGTACATGGTCCATCGCGCTTTGCTGGGGAGTCTTGAGCGATTCTATGCTCTGTTGGTGGAACACTATAACGGTGCGTTTCCTGTCTGGCTCTCCCCTCTCCAAGTTGTAGTCTTACCGGTCAGCCAGGATAACATCGACTATGCCCAGTCGATCGCCCAACGGCTGAGGGCGGCAGAGATCCGGGTGCAAGCCTGGACCGAAGGCGGACAGACATTGAATTATCTGATCCGCAAAGCGCAAATGGAGAAGATTCCCTATATGCTCGTTGTCGGTAAACGTGAACAGGAGAACGGGAATGTCGCGGTCAGACTGCGGACAGAAGAGGATTTAGGCCCACGCAGTTTGGATCAGTTTATTGCGCTGATCAACGAGAAAATTGAGCGTAAAGAGCTGCTGTAAAGGTAAGCATTTAGTAAACTCATACTGGCTGAAATGTGGCCGGCCTCGAACCACGGATTGACACTGATATACACAGAACAGAGAACAGA
>DOHL01000078.1 GCA_003535305.1 Candidatus Acetothermia bacterium | reverse complement strand
CCCCTGGTCCCATTCGCCACCGTCACGTCGGTCGCATCAAACCCGGTCACCGGTTCGCTGAAGTCGAAGGTGTAGGTCACATCCCCACCAGCGATGTTCGCTGTCCCAGGCTCGTTGTCGGTAATCGTCACCGTCGGCGGATCGGTGTCGATGCGGAAGGGACCAAGGGTCGCGGTACTCGTCCAGTTGCCGACGTTATCCACAGTGGCAATGTGGAAGTACCAGTCACCATCCGACGGAGCGGTGAATGTGCCGCCGATCCAGGTCTCTTCCTGGTCCTTCACTTCTGTCGCTATCCAGGTCGGATTCTGATCCCACGCAGTATCGAAGCCGTCGACACCGGATGACACGCCACTTGACACGGGATCTGTTGCGCCGCTGACCACAATATCCACAGCGGTATCGTTGGACGGGACGCCGACTGTATGGCTGGTGCTTGACGGGATAGGGTCGGTGGGATTAGTAATATCGATGATCAACGTGTGGTCCGCAGTATAGGCACTGTTGTTGCCGGCGTTGTCGCGTGCCCTGACCTTCCACGTGAACAGGCCCTCTGCCAGCGTCGGCGTGTAAAAAGTGTTCGCAGTGTAGTAATCACGGCTTGGCGTACCTGTAATGATAACACGATAGGTGTTCGTCGTACGCATGCCGCTACCGCCGGTGTCTGTCGAAGCATCCCATGAAAGGGTTGGCGTCGTATCGTTGCTGTACGAGCCGCTCGCGGGAGACAGATTGGCAGGAACGAACGGAGGGGTGGTATCAATACGGAATGGGCCCAAATGCACCGTGTTCGTCCAGTTTCCGGCATTATCCACGGTGGCGATATGGAAATACCAGTCACCATTTGTTGTGGCAGTAAATGTTGCCCCGGTCCAGGTCTCCTCGACCTGTTTGGTTTGCGTCGGCGTCCAGGTGGCACTTTGATTCCATGCGTGCTCGAATCCATCAACACCACTGCCCCCTGGGTCGCTTGCTCCAGAAATCTGGATGTCCACGGCGGCGTCGTTACTCCAAACTCCGACCGCGTGACTGGAACTGGACGGCGTCGGGTCGGTGGGGCGGTTGGCGTCGATCGGGTCATTGGCTTGCGAGATGGCCGTGGTCCAAGTATCCGTAAGTGCGCCGTCATAATTGGAGATGGGATCAACGATGCTCCGGCCTTGGCCACAGCCGATGTCGGCGTTGCGATGAGGGTGATCGGGAGCGATGCTGCCATCGAGGCGGCTGACATCGCCCTGTTGGCTGACGATCTGGCACAGGTCGCTCAAGCGATTCGCCTGAGCCGTAAAACTCTGCGAACTATCACCGCGAATATTTTCCTCTTCTCGTTGGGACTTAACGCTGTGGGGATGTACCTGGCGATCGGCGGGTTCGTGGGCCCGGTGATAGCAGCGGTGCTGCATAACGTCGCCGCAGTTCTGGTGGTGCTAAACTCGGCGCGGTTGATACGATATAGATAGAGAAAAGGAGTGATTTAAGATGGCGGAAAAGCAGTTAGTTAGGCTTGAGGAGGTAGAGGGGTTTTTTCCATGATCCGGAATGGTACAAGCCGTTACTCTTCGGCAAGAATCTCTATATGAATGTGACCTATCTGTTGCCGGGAAGAGAAATGGTGATGGGTTCTAAAAAAGAAAAGGAAGCGGAAATGCTTGAACGGGCCATCTATATGCTGGAAGGGAGTTTAGAGATCACCTATGGAGAGGAGAAGTTCGAGATTGCTCCAGAGATGGCTCTTCTCGTCCCCCTAGAACTAGGGACACCTTTTGGGGTAAAGAACGTCAGAAGAGAGACAGCAAGTTTCGTGACGGTATTTTCACCCCCGCCGCATCCGGACCTAAAGATCGAATCCCGAGAGCAGCTGCGGAAGCTATATGTAGATAATAACCGTGTAGTGAAATCTCCGGCAGAGATGAAGGAGATTGTAGGGCGGTAAGCTGCTCTAGCCCGTAGTAGTTCAGGCGGAGTGGTGATGGCAGCGGTGTTGCATAACGTCGCCGCAATTGGAGTGGTGTTGAATGTCAAGGTGAGGTGGTTTTCACCCCTTTAATAGACGAAATGGTTTTGTTAGCGGCAGGACAAGTACTCGACGACCAATAGAGTTTACAGAAGAAGGACAAACCTGATTACATGTCGCTCTTTGCACATCATTCCGCAAAAAAACGTTTTTAGCTCTTTATAGCACTGATCTCCTGGAATCTGGAAAGATTTGATTTTTTACGGGCAACGAGATATAAAATTGTAATCTGAGTTGGATTCAGGAAGGAGGAACTTTGTAATGCAAATGGCGGCACAGAGCCTTGGAATGGCGGCAAAGAACCTTGGAATGGCGATGGCAGAGGCGCGGGTCGATCTTGCCCAACTGCGTAATAATATTACGATCGTACGAAAACAGATCGGTGATGAGGTACGGTTGTTATTTCCGGTAAAGGCGGATGCTTACGGACATGGCGCGGAACAGGTCGCCAAAGCAGCAGAAAATGCGGTCGATTATTTCGGCGTAGCTAACATCGTTGAAGCGCAGGAGCTGCGTCGAAACGGTGTCAGTAAACCGATTTTGATCCTCTTCGGTTCACGCCGCGAGCAAATTCCTCTCTTAGTCGATAATGATATCACTGTTTCGGTTAGTGATGCAGAGTTCGCTCGCGCGCTGGGAGAGAAGGCGCAGAATGTGCGCCCCAAAGTCCATATCTGTGTCGATACGGGAATGGGACGACAGGGAATTCTCCCTGACAAAGCCGCTGAGCTCATCACGACAATCAAACAGGATGATCGCCTGGAAGTGGAGGGGATCTTTAGCCATTTCAGCGTTGCATACAGCGTTGCTCCTGAACACCGCGCTTACACTCAGTGCCAGCTCCACTCTTTCCTCGATCTGTTGACCGATCTAAAGCGCCGAGGGATTCTTCCGCCGCTGCGGCATATTGCCAATTCCGCAGGATTGTTACAATGCGGAGAAAAGGCGTTCTCTCCTCCGCTGAATATGGTGCGTCCAGGAGTTTTACTACACGGCTATCGCGAATTTTCTGCCGCGTGGACTGAAGATATAAAGCCAACGATGTCGATGCATACCTGGATCACCGCCATCAGAGAGATACCGAAAGGTTGTGCAATCGGCTATGGTTGCACTTACCATACTCCCGCTCCCCGGCGAATCGCCACTTTACCGGTGGGATATGCCGATGGGATGATCTGGCGACTTTCTAATCAGAGCGATGTCGTGATTCGCGGAGAACGAGCGCCGATCGTGGGAAGGATCTCCATGGATTTAACAACGGTCGATGTGAGCGATATTCCCGCCGCAGCTGTCGGCGACGAAGTTGAACTGATAGGAGTCAATCAGCCTGCTGATTTGCTCGCTGACAGAATAGATGCAGCGATCGAGGTGATCTTCACTGCTATATCAAAGCGAGTCCCGCGGATATATGTCGGTTGATGACTGGTTGGAATTCCGCTGAAATTGACAGAGACTTCAGTAATCAGTCAGCCGCGATACAACGTAAGCATTCAGTAAACCCATACTGGCTGAAATGTGGAAGGCCTCGAACCACGGATTGACACTGATATACACAGACCGGAGAATAGAGAACAGAGAACAGAAGTCAGAGAATGTCCAAGACCCAAGGTCCAAGGTTAAGAGCCGTAGGGGCACGGCATGTTTGTCCTGTGCAGTTCCCTGCCTTCGCAGGCCTGTCCCTGCGCAGGCAGGGGGACATGCCTGCTTCATGGGGCCTGCCCCTACG
>DOHL01000139.1 GCA_003535305.1 Candidatus Acetothermia bacterium | reverse complement strand
CGTGCCCCTACGGCTCTTGACCGTGGACACTGAACTTTGAACATTCTCTGACCTCTGGCTTCTGTTTTCTGACTTCTATTTTCTGACCTCTATTCTCTATTCTCTGATCTGTGTATATCAGTGTCAATCCGTGGTTCTATGTCTGCCATATTTCAGCCAGTATGGGTTTACTGAATGCTTACCAGCAAAATTGATCGATAGAGACAGGACTATTATGATTCGATGCTTGCGCGAATCATAGCGCAGCCTTTTTTCAGAGCTACATCAATTTTATTGGCTTCCGGCCCGCCGCCCTGAGCGAATGTGCGGCTGCCGCCTCCGCCTCCGCCTAAAAGAGCAGCGATCTCTTTTACCACTTTACCGGCAACGACCTTTTTGATGTTGGCAGTCACTTTGCAGACGGCTACTGCGCGATTACCATCATTTCCGATGAGGAGAACGACTGCGCGCAGCGCTTCGGCAGCTAAGATATCGGCCATCATCTTAAGCTCCTCTGTTCCCATATCAAGGCGTCCTGCGAAGAGCATCACACTGTCTACCTTCTCTGCTCGGTTCAGAAAAGCCCTTCGCTTCTCGTGCAACAGATCTCTGGTAAGGCGAGTCACTTGCGCTTGCAACTGCTCTTTCTCTTCCACCCGACGTGATAATCCTTGCAGCGGGTCTGTTCCTAATTCTTCCCGTAATTGCGCAAGGATATCCGCTTCGCTGCGCAACCAGCACAATGCTCCATCACCAGTCACCGCACGAATACGCCGCGTCTCGGCAGCGACGCTCTCTTCGGATAAGATTTTGATCAGTCCAATCTCACCGCTGCGACGAACATGTGTTCCACCGCAGAGTTCAGCGCTGAAACGGCCGATCTGGACGACACGGACGAGCTCTTTCCCTTCATACTCTTCAGTAAAGTGGGCCATCGCTCCCAGCGCGAGAGCCGCCTCCAACGGCATCTCCGTCGTCTCTACCTCTATATCGGCTAAGACAATCGAGTTAGCCAGATTCTCCACTGCTGTAAGTTCTTCAGGCGTTACTGATTCAAAATGGTTGAAATCGAACCGCAGGTCCTCTTGCGTAACGAGCGAACCGGATTGGACTACATGTTCATCGAGAATCTGCCGCAAAGCAGCGTGAAGGAGATGGGTTGCAGTGTGATTACGCTCAATTCTGCGCCGGCGCTCTCCATCGATCTTCAGCAGGCACCGATCTTTACACGAAAATTCTCCTTGTATGACTTTCACTCGGTGGAGAAAGATACCGTGTGCATCTTGTTGCACATCGAGCACCTGCCCTTTGCCATGACGCGTCTTATTCTCAATTTCACCGGTATCAGCTATCTGTCCTCCGGATTCAGCGTAGAACGGAGTCTGTCGGACAAGGACGATCCCCTCTTCGCCAGCATTGATCGTCAGAAAGGGAGACTGATTTTCTCTCTGCGACGGAATTATCTGCAATATCTCGCTCTCTATTCTATCTGCTGTATAGCCGCAGAAGAGAAAGTCATTTTTATGAATAGGGTCGATCTCTATTGTTTGTGCAGATTCCGTCTTAGCAGAGCGTGATCTATTTTTCTGCCTTGCCATCTCCTCTTCGAAACCTCTGTGGTCGATTTCAATGCCGGCAGCAGCAGCAATCTCCTGCGTCATCTCGATTGGAAAGCCATAAGTATCGTAGAGTTCAAAGACCTGTTTGCCGGGAATTATCTTCTCGTTCTGCACAAGAAGAGTGGGGATTATCTCTTCGAGCATCCGTTCACCGGCAAGGAGAGTGTGTCGAAACGTTGATTCTTCGCTGGTAATTATCCGTTTGGCAAGAGCACAGCGAAGTTCGATCTCTGGATAGGCCACGCTCATTGTTTCCACCACAGAATCAACAAAGTGGGCCAGTGCTCCCGGCGGCAGATGGAGAGTTTCGCTGGCGCGTACTGCGAGACGGAGGATCCGCCGCAGGACATATCCTTGTTTATCACTCGTTGGTACCACACCGGCAGCGATGAGAAAGACGATCGCTCGTATATGATCTGCAATAAGGTTCCGCTGCGCGATCTGTCCTGCTTCTATCTTTCCGGAATAGACGGCTTCGATTTGCTCTATCAACGGACGGAAAATATCGATCTCAAAGTTATTGGAGACTCCCTGAAGCAGCGCTGCTGTCCGTTCCAGTCCCATTCCTGTATCGATGCCGGTCTGTTTAAGGGGCAGAAGTGTTCCATCCGGTTGAGCATCGTACTGGATGAATACGAGATTCCAAATTTCGCTGAAGCGCGCGCAATCACAATCTACACCTGAGCAGCCAGGCCCGCATGCTTTCTCTTCCCCGAAATCATAGAAAATTTCCGTGTCCGGACCGCATGGGCCACTTCCGCCAACCGGCCCCCACCAGTTTGCTTCCTTACCGCAACATGCAATCTTCGCAGGAGGAATACCGATCGAGTTTTGCCATATAGAATAAGCTTCATCATCTTCTTCATAGACTGAGACCCACAGATTATCAGTTGAAATACCGAGTTCATGAGTGAGAAACTCCCAGGCGAATTCGATCGCTCCTTCTTTGAAATAATCACCGAAGGAGAAGTTGCCCAACATCTCAAAGAATGTGTGATGATAAGAGGTCTTCCCGACTTTTTCAATGTCAGTGGCACGAAAACATTTCTGGCACGTGGCTACACGCGGAAAGAGAGGTTGCTTCTGTCCTTGAAAGATCTTTTTGAACTGCACCATCCCTGCAGAGGTAAAAAGTAATGTAGGATCATCAGATACGATAGAAGAACTGGGAAGGACCTTATGTCCACGCGCAACAAAAAAATCGAGAAAGAGGCTCCTTAATTGACTGGTCTCCATTAAAATCTCCCTAATATGGTATGTAAACCGAACAGTTCGCATTTTAGCTGAATTCTTATCGCAGGTCAATTGCGTGTTGTCGGCGGTTATCCCAGGCAACTGAAACAGGCTATTTCAGACAGCATATGATAGATCTTCTTCATCCGGAGATCGAGAGGACGTGCCCCGTGAAGTGAAGCTCCCCACCTACAAGGCGGAGCATTCTTCGAGGTTCTCGTAAATCCAATTTCGCTACTTCATGGGGCCTGCCCCGTGAAGTAAGTCCAATCCTGCTACTTCATGGGGCCCGTCACCTGTATTTGGAAAATACAATGGTAGACCCCAGAATATGCAGAATACTCTTACAACCGGCATTGTTTCTTTACCAAGTACACGCGAGATGATCAGCGAATATTTTTGAGTATGTCAATTGACCTAACGCCGCACGCGCTCATGCTCATCCTTCGATAAGAAAAGACTTTCCATTGAGCGCATATTGATCTGAAATACGATATTAGAGTATCATTGCTGT
>DOHL01000058.1 GCA_003535305.1 Candidatus Acetothermia bacterium | reverse complement strand
CTTAACTCAAGCGTGAGGAACCGCAAAAGATTCAAGGATACTATCGCAAACTCCTCAGCATGTCATTCCTGCCCCTGCCTGTGCAGGGGCAGGCTTAGCAGGAATCCACCTACCCCAGCAAATCGTAATATAAATCCTTCCAGCTCGGATTATCTTTTTCAATCAGCTTGATCTTCCATTGCCTCTTCCACTTTTTCATTTGTTTTTCGCGGATTATTGCTGCTTGGATATCCCCGTATGATTCGTAATACACCAGGTTATGAACGTTGTACTTTTTTGTAAATCCTTCAACGATGTTCTCTTTGTGATGATAGACTCGCCGCAGCAAATCATTTGTGACACCAATGTAGAGAGTGCCGTTTTTGCCACTTGCTAATATGTAGACAAAGTACTCAGGCATCAGTTATTCCGTGTTTGTCTGAGAATCCACTTCTTTCCCCTGGATTCCTGTCCCCTGCCTGCGCAGGGGCAGGCTTTACAGAAATGACATCTCCTGTTGCGTGGATTCCTGCCTCCTTCTTCGCTACGTCGACAGTATCGCAAAGAAGCGGTCAAGATCAACATTTCCGCCGCTGAGAATCACACCGACCCGCTTACCGGTTATCTTCAAGCAACGATTGAGTAAAGGGGCAACAGCAACGGCACTCGACGGCTCAATGATGATCTTCATTCGTTCCCATATGTAGCGCATCGCTTGCAAAATCTCTCTCTCAGTGACGAGAACGATGTCGTAAACAAATTTCCTGATAATATCGAATGTGTGCACACCAAGCGGTGTCATCAGGCCTTCAGCAATCGTATGGCCATGGACTTCTTCGATACGAGTTCCACTGTTAAACGAACGATAAGCGTCGTCAACCTGCTCTGGTTCGCAGCCGATCACCTTTATATGTGGAAGTAAATGGGATGCAGCGAGCGCAGTTCCAGCGAGCAAACCTCCTCCGCCGACCGGGGTGAGAATCAGATCGAGAGAACCGACCTCATCTATCAACTCGATAGCTGCTGTTCCCTGACCGGCAATGATATCTTCATTGTCGGAAGAGGAGATGAACATCGCTCCGCTTTCTTGTTGCAGCCGGGCAACTGTCTCCTTGCGGGAAGTATACGTCGGTCGGCAGAGGATCACTGTGGCTCCGTATCCTTCTGCTGCTTCCCGCTTTACAAGTGCTGAGGTTTGCGGCATTACGACAAATGCCGGTATATCATGGAGTTTGGCTGCCAGAGCTAATGCTTGTGCATGATTGCCGCTCGAATGTGTAATCACCCCGTGATCTCGAATCTGTGCTGCGCAACCAGCGACAGCATTGCACGCTCCACGGAATTTAAACGAGCCGGTTCTCTGTAAATTTTCACACTTAAAGAAAGTAGTATTCTTTGCCAGATGGTCAACAGAAGCACTCGTTAAGACAGGCGTGCGGTGAATGAACGGTCTGATCTGCGTATGAGCATGGAAGAGTCTTTTTTCGTCGATCATCTTTCCGGCTGGCGGAATACGGTCTTGCGATAGCTGCGTAACTCTTCTATCGATTCGCGAATATCAGCGATAGCGCGATGTTTAGCGGTCTTACTGCTGCCGATAGTTTTGTTGATATACCAACGGCTCACAAGTTCCTTGATAGAGCTCACATCGATGTTGCGGTAGCTCAGAAATGCATCGAGTTTTGGCATATGCTTAATCAAGAACCGCCGGTCAAAACAGATCGAATTACCGCATAATGGGCAGGCGCGCGGTGGACAGTAGCGAGCAACGAATGTTATTGTCTCCTGTTCTGCTTCAGCGAGTGAAATAGTTGCGTTACGGCTCTCTTCGATCAGCCCGGAGATGCGGTGCTGCTTGTCGCACCACTCATCCATAAAGACGAGGACTCCTTCTGGCTGGTGGATGACCAAATCTGGTCCTTCCGCGATGATATTTAAATCTTTATCAGTGATGATCGTTGCAATTTCCAATATCACGCAGCTGTCAGGATCGAGTCCCGTTGTCTCAAGGTCAAGCCACACCAGATTATTTTGATCTTGTTTTGACGTCATCTGGCCTCCTTACTCGTCATGAATTACTGGTTCTGTTTGCTCGTCTCCAGAGCTAACATTATGGAGAAGAGATGTGCGGATCGACGCCGCGATCTGATCCAGGCGTTCTTTCTGGTCTGAATTCCCACTGCTCCGGGAAGCAAAAAGCACCCCTCGGTTGTCACCTGAGAAGCGTGGAATGACATGAAGGTGGATATGGAAAACCTCTTGTCCTGCTGCCTTGCCGTCAGCAAGGTAAAGATTTACTCCTTCGCATTGGACCGTTGTTGATCCTTTCAGGCCGGAAGCAAGGCGCATCGCAACCTCGAACATATGAGAACCCAGTTCAGGGTCAAGATCAGCAAGAGAACTCGCATGTGTATTGGGGATGACGAGCAAATGCCCTGGATTTACCGGTTGGATGTCCATAAATGCAGTTATCAAGTCATCGCTATAAACATGACTAGCAGGTATCTCTCCGCGGGTAATTCGACAAAAGATACAATCGATCATCTTCCTTCCTTTTCAGTCTTTTATAGATTATCATTAGATTGTACTCCAAGTCGCGCTCCATTACAGCGTCGACTCCTTATCGGTAAATCTTTACCATTTTGAATGGTTAGGCAAGGATACTCATGATGTAGCTGGATAAGCATTCCTCAAGCGAACGCCACTCTTTTTTGCTATATATTTTGTGTTTTTTGATAAATTTATTTACAAAGTATATACTTACGGCTTGACAAATTTGTTGGCAAAGTGTATACTTATGTTTATACTTATCTTGCTTGGCTGACTATAAAAAAATACGATGAGCGACATAAGCTGGAGACAGTTATGACTACAAACGCGGTAAAGATAGGGATGGTTCGCGGGGTTAGCTATATCATACTCATCAGCGGCTCTATCTTCATGATTCTGCCGTTCATCTGGATGGTCTCGACCTCGTTTAAGACATTCGCCGAGGCGCTGGCCATGCCACCGGTATGGATCCCTGAACGGCTGATGTGGCACAATTTTGTCGATGGTTGGGTGATGGCGCCGTTTGCACGTTTCTTCATCAACAGCGTCGTCATCGCTGTCGCCACTGCCGGTGGCGGCGTCATCTTATCAGTCCTCGCAGCCTATGCTTTTGCCAAGATGAACTTCTTCGGCAAAAATGTAGTATTCATGATGCTGATCGGCACGATGATGATTCCGGGAATGGTCCTTTTAGTGCCGAATTTTTTGACCATTATCAAGCTCGGTTGGATCGACACTTACCAGGCGCTGATCATCCCCTGGCTCGCGTCGGTCTTCGTCATCTTTCTACTGCGCCAGTTCTTCATGTCCATTCCGAATGAGTTGTGGGATTCAGCGCAGATCGACGGTTGCGGCCGGTTTCAATTTTTGTGGCGGTTCATCGTTCCATTATCCAAACCGGCACTGTTCACCGCTTTTCTGTTACGCTTCATCGGCAGCTGGAACGCCTTTTTATGGGTGTTGATCATGACGAATCGCGAGGAGATGAGGACCGTGCCCGTTGGTCTGGCCTTATTTGCACAAGAGGCGGGAATTGAATATCAATTGATGATGGCGATGTCAACGCTGGCTATAATCCCTATTTTGCTGCTCTTCCTTGCCTGTCAACGACAATTTATCGAAGGAATGGCAAGGACAGGAATAAAATAGGTATTACAATTGGGTGTTAGGCGGGGGGATTTATGGCCCTAAACCTAAAACTCAATATCTACAAAGGGGGTGATTGTAACAATAGGAAGAAAAGAGATCGCAGAC
>DOHL01000156.1 GCA_003535305.1 Candidatus Acetothermia bacterium | reverse complement strand
GATATAGCGGTGAACCTGCGTTTTTCGCCCGTTTTAACATCAGAGTAGATATGGAAGAACCAATCTTTACAATCAGACGAGCAGTATCCGCACCATTTCCGCTCCATCTCCTTGGCGCGGTCCTAATTTTAATAAGCGCGTATATCCGCCTGGCCGATCTTTATAGCGAGGTCCGATTTCGGTGAACAATTTATCGACCACTTCTTTATCCTGAAATTTAGAAAAGACTATGCGCCGTGCATGGAGGTCGCCGCGCCGCCCCAAGGTAATCATCTTTTCTGCATATGGTTGCGCTGCTTTACCACAGGCAAACGTTGTATCGACTTTTTCATACTTGATAAGCGCTTTCGCTAAGTTCGTCAGCACGCTCTTGCGGTGGCTTCTCTTCATGCTCAATTTCGGGATCTTTTGTCTATGCCTCACTGACGTCTCCTTCATTCTTTTCTTTAACAGAGTCATAATCGGCCAGTTTTCCCTTTATTTTCTCCAAGGTCTTCGGCCCCAAACCATGAATGTCACTGAGCTCTTCCTTAGAACGATTACGTAGTTTATCTACCGTTGTTATCCCTGCCTCCAAAAGTAAATTGAGCGTCCGTGAATCAAAATCTAATTCATTTATCGACGCCGCAGGAGGCTCATCAATAATGACTTCTTCTTCAACTGGTGCTTTGCTTGCTTCCATTCGCAGCGGGTGCTCAGCAAATTTCTCAAACAAGTTAAAGTGCATTTGCAAAATATGGGCTGCTTCGTTTATTGCCTCTTCCGGTTTTATTCCCCCGTCGGTCGTCAGATCGAGGATTAATCGCTCATAACCGGTCCGACCTCCTACACGCATCTCCTCTATTTGGAAGTTCACTTGTTTAACAGGAGAAAAATCGGAGTCAACCGGGATAAGCGCGAGGGGAGAATCCTCCAGACGATTCAACTCTGCCGGACGATAGCTATACCCAGTTTCGATTTCCAGTTCCATTTCGAGCCTCCCTTCCGCGTTAAGAGAGGCAATGTGCAGGTCATCGTTGATGATTCGCACTCTTGCATTCGGTTCAATATCAGCTGCTGTTATTTGACAAGGCCCTTTTTTATCGATATAAAGGCGTTCTGCATCGCCATTCAATAAACGAAGCGCAAGTTCCTTTATATTGAGGATGATTTCGAGGATCGTCTCTCGAACTCCGGTGATCGTGTCATACTCATGGTATTTTCCATCGAAGGTGACGCGCACTACTGCTGCCCCGGGAATAGAAGATAGAAGGACACGTCGCAGTGCATTGCCGATTGTCGTTCCATATCCTCTTTCCAGCGGCTCCATAACGATCTTTCCGTATCGATCCGTCAGTTCATCTCTTACATATACGCCATCAGGTAAAATGAAATCTGTCATCCCTGTTACTCCTAACGTGAATAAAACTCTATGATCCGATCAAAGTCAATAGTATAATTGACGTCTTCTGTTCCAGGAAGGCGGGCAACCTGAAGTTTTAATCTTGCGTCATCTTTCTCTATCCAGTGGGGAATCGTGCGTTCCTTGTTCGCGGCGGCAATTTCTTTAATCCAGCTGAGCCGCGATTCTTTAACGCTTATCATGTCATTCTCCTTGACGAGATAAGAGGGAATATCCATTCTGCGCCCATTGATCTCAAAATGACCATGTGATATCAGCTGGCGGGCTTGCGTCCGTGAAGCAGCAAACCCGGAGCGATACAGAACACTATCCAGGCGTCGTTCCAAGATAGAGAGCAAAGCGTCTCCGGCAACTCCTTTCCCTTGTTTAGCTGATAAGACGTAATTTCTAAATTGTCTCTCTCTAATGCCGTATATTCTGCGCAGTTTCTGCTTCTCCCTCAAGCGGATCAAATACGGGCTCTTACGCGAACGCCACCGTTTGGATTGCTCTCCTGGAGGGTTTGCCCGTTTCTCAATGCTGCACTTTGGGGTATAGCATCTGTCGCCTTTCAGGAAAAGCTTCTCTTCTTCACGTCGGCATTGCCGGCATTTCAATCCCCTGTCTCTTCCCATCTATTTCTCCTCAGCTATGTGATACTGGCGTGACGTTTTTGATCTCGTCGACGCGAATACCAGATCCTTTAATTGTCTGGATAACCGCTTGTCGTCCTGGGCCTGTTCCTTTTACCAGCACCATTGTTGATCTGATCCCATACTCTCTCATTTCACGTACCAGCGCCTCAGTCGCCATCTGCGCCGCGTAAGGTGTTCCTTTGCGCGATCCTTTATAACCGATAACTCCCGGACTCTTCCATGCAATTGGATTTCCCTTTAGATCAGTCAGCGTAATGATTGTGTTGTTGAAGCTCGCATGTATATGGATTTGCGCCTTGTCGATCTTTATATTTTTGGCCATCGCTACTTCTTCTTCCCTGCCTTGGCCGGGCGTGGTCCTTTCCACGTTCGTGCATTGGCTTGTGTTCGCTGACCACGCACTGGAAGTCGTAATTTATGCCTAATCCCACGATAGCAATTGATCGCTTTCAGCCGACCAATGTCTGAGTGAACCTTACGGCGTAGATCTCCTTCTACTAGATAGTTATCCAGTGTTTGTTGCAGGGCAGCGATCTCTTTTTCGGTAAGATCCTTTACTCGCACATCAGGTGATATTCCTGTCTTTTGTAATATTTCTTTAGCGATAAATTTCCCAATTCCGTATATATAAGAAATCCCTATCTCAATTCGCTTATGCTTTGGTAAATCGACTCCGGCTATTCTTGCCATCTTAGTCCTCCCGCCCGTAAATCTGTGACCTTCAGTCTTACTGTGCAAACAATCTTGCTTTGCAGTTAGGTCATCTTATTATCCCTGCCGTTGTTTATGTTTCGGATTTCGGCAGATAACTCTTACTCTCCCATCCCTTCGGATGATCTTACATTTAGCACAAATCTTCTTTACCGAACTTCTAACTTTCATAATCACCAATTACAAACCAGAGGCAAAGAGCACCGGATGCATTCATTTATCACGGTAGATGATCCGTCCTTTAGTCAAGTCGTAAGGGGAAAATTCGACGGTTACGCGGTCCCCTGTTAAAATACGGATATAGTTCTTCCGGATACGGCCTGATATATGACAGAGAACGATATGCTCATTATCCAGCTTCACGCGAAACATTGAATTGGACAGACTTTCAACAACTTCTCCCCTCATCCGGATAACATCCGTTTTCTTTGCCGGACCTCCTGTCTTTACCACAGTTTGCTAAAACACCTCCTCGTTTCGTGTCAGCTCATTTGCGCTCCCTTCTTCCGGGAGTAACTCAATTTCCGTCAGCACCTCCGCCCCATTCTCTGTCACTGCAACCATATGTTCGCAATGAGCAGAAAGACCCCGCGTCGCAGTAACTACGGTCCATCCATCCGGCAGCACCATAACCGGCAGAGGATCAGTCTTAACCATCGGCTCAAGCGCTAAGACCATCCCCGGACGCAACATCTCCCCCTGTGCCGGAGGCCCGTAGTTAGGTATCGAAGGATCTTCGTGTAATTGTCTGCCGATGCCATGGCCAACATACTCTTTAACAGGATAAAATCCTTCTTCTTCGATACAGTGACCAATGGCATGCGAGATATCCGACACCCGATTTCCTATTTTAACCTGATTGATCCCTTGAAACAAGGCGGCTCGTGCAATCAATATTAACTTTCGTGCTTGTGGCGATACCTTTCCCACCGGGACTGTAATCGCCATATCGGCATAGAGACCGTTCCGTATTAAACCGATATCGATCGAGATGATATCTCCGTCTCGGAGAACCCTCTTTGTAGAAGGGATTCCATGCACAATCTCTTCATTGATCGAAGTACATATCGTCGCCGGAAACTCACGGTATCCCTTGAACGCTGCTCTTGCTCCCTGTTCCCTTATCAACTCAGCCGCTATATTATCCAAATGTGCTGTCGTTATCCCGGGATTGATCTTATTGCGCAGCGCTTTAACTATCGTTGCCAGGACAGCACTGTTCTCACGCAGGACAGTCAATTCATCACTCGTTTTAAGTGTGATCATGTTGTGATGATTCTCATAATTTGCGCAAAGATCTCTTCTCGGGCAGCTGCGCCATTCACCTCTACCAATATTCCCTGCTCACGATAGAATTCAATCAACGGACGGGTGTCTGCCATATAGATATCGAACCGCTTTTCGATCACCGCTGGTGTGTCATCGTCGCGTTGCACAAGCTTGATACCGCAATTATCGCACAATTCATCATTATTACCCGCAGGTAGATCAAACCACAAATTATAGATTCTCCCGCACTCAGCACAAGCACGGCGTGCGGAAAGGCGAACGATGACCTCTTCCCGCGACAAAGCGATATTGATCGCAAAATCGAGCGCAGCGATCTCTTCCAATGCTTCGGCTTGAGTAAGTGTACGGGGAAAGCCGTCTAAGATAAAGCCATCCTTCTCTCTGATTCGGTCCTCGATCATCGTGACGATCAGATTATCGGGCAGCAGTTCCCCTCTGTTCATGTATTGCTTCGCTTTCTGTCCCAGCTCACTTCCGCGCGCCAACTCATCACGCAGAATATCGCCGGTAGATAGGTGTACCAAGCCGGTATCCTCGGCGATCATCTTTGCCTGTGTCCCCTTCCCTGCTCCGGGAGGACCGAGAATAGTCAGCGCGATTCGTCTCAACTCTCTTATTGCTATCTTCTCCTCCCGAGCAGAGCGCCGCCCTTTGTAATGCTCTCATAGTGGCGCATCGTCAGATGAGCTTCGATCTGCATAAGGGTGTCAAGCCCAACTCCTACGACGATCAGAAGCCCTATCCCTCCCACTAAAAAACCTCTGATTCCGCTGATATCGGCAAAGATAAACGGAAAGACAGATATTGCGGCGAGAAACAATGCCCCCACGGCAAGTATCCGACTAAGAATAGCAGAAATGTGAGCTGCAGAGGGCTTTCCCGGTCGTACTCCAGGGATAAATCCTCCTGATTCGCGGATATTCTTCGCCACATCATCAGGATCAAAAGTTATCGAACTATAAAAGTATGTAAAGAAGAAGATCATCAGCACAAATACGATCATATACGGAAGACTTCCCATTTCAACATATGGGCCTAACCAGTCGAGAGCAGGAACGAATTGTATCATTGTTACCGGAATAGAGAGGAGCGCTGAGGCAAAGATGACAGGAATAACCCCTCCCTGATTTACCCTGATCGGTAGATGGGAAGAATGACCGCCATAAATCCGGCGGCCTGAGGTCCGCTTAGCATACTGGATAATGATCTTTCTCCGCCCCTGTTGCACTATTACTACTCCGGCTATCAGCGCAACCATAACTGCCAGCATTATAATCGCCCAAATCGGATGCACCACTCCCAGCACCACCTCGGTATAGACAGCATAAAGCTGCCGCGGGAACTCGGCAATGATCCCGACCATGATCAACATCGAGATTCCATTGCCAATCCCATTCTCAGTAATCCGTTCCCCTATCCACATCAATAACATCGTTCCGGTGGTAAGAGTAAGGATTGAAGTCAGATAGAACCATGTGGTCGCTGGAGCAAGCCCTTGCCCGACAACGAGGGCACATATTCCGATCGATTGCACGACAGCCAACCCCAATGTCCCATAGCGAGTATACTTGTTGATCCGGCGCTGTCCTTCTCGTCCTTGCTGCTGCAGTTCCTTCAATTTTGGAATGATCGGCACGAGCAGGCTCATAATAATCGAGGCATTGATGTATGGTCCGACACCAAGCGCAAAGAGCGAAAAGCGACCTAACGCCCCTCCGACGAACATGTCGAGAAAGCCGAAAATCCCTTCGGCAAAGAAAGCACGCAAACCTTCTGCATCAACTCCGGGAAGCGCAATATGTGTCCCAATGCGAAAGACAACCAAAACTCCAAGGGTAAATACGATCCGTTTACGCAACTCCGGGATTCTAAATATCTGAGCAAACTTATCCCACATAATTAAAGAACCTCCACCTTACCACCTGCCTGCTCAATCTTAGTTTGTGCTGTTTTAGTGAACCGATCTGCTTTTACAACGAGCGGTTTGGAGAGCTCTCCCCTCCCTAAAATCTTCAGCCTTCCTGTTGGTTGGCGAATTATCCCCATCTCGCGCAGTCGCTCTAAAGTGATTTCCGCTCCACTTTCAAATCGCTGCCCCAGAACATCGATATTGACGATTGAATACTCTGTGCGCGTATAATTATGGAAACCTCGTTTTGGAAATCGTTTCCACAACGGAGTTTGACCACCCTCATACCCGAGGCGTGTGCCTCCACCGCTGCGCGAATTCTGGCCCTTGGTGCCTTTACCGCTCTCATGCCCGCCATAACCGGAGCCATATCCACGACCAACCCGTTTCCGTCGTTTAACACTCCCTTTTGTTGGGCGCAGATCCTTAAGTTCCATCTTCTTCTCCATCTGCCGTTATTTTGCTTTCAGCTTTGACATTAGCAATGAGTTCTTTATCGCGTAAATTCCCGATCTCCGCTGCAGTGCGTAATCTTTCTAATCCCTGGATCGTTGCTTGCGCCAAATTAATCGGATTATTGGGGCCTATTGATTTCGTCAAGATATCTTTTATTCCCGCGAGCTGACAGATCATTCCTACTGTCATTCCTGCAATGACCCCTGTCCCTGGATGGGCCGGCTTGAGCACCACAGTCGCTGCCTTGAACTTTCCTTCTATCTGGTGCGGTATCGTCCCATTGATAATCGAAACATCGATCATCTGCTTTTTCGCGCTACGGGTTGCTTGTTCAATCGCACGGGGAATATCGATCGTTTTACCTATACCGATGCCGACTTTACCTTTTTGATCGCCAAGGACCAATAAGACGCGGAACTTCATATTCCGTCCTCCTTTGGTGACCTTGCTCACTCTGCTGATATTGATAATTTCACTTACATATTCATCTTTTTTCAAAAGAGAAGCCCCCCTCTCCGACACGCCTCGGCGAGCGCTTTGATCTTACCATGGTAACGATACCCTCCGCGATCGAAGATCACAGTCGTTATTTCTGTCGCTGCGGCACGACGCGCCAGAAGTTCGCCGACCTTTTCTGCTGAATTACAATTACACCCGTTGATATCATCTTGAAGTTCTTTGGTAAGAGTAGAAACAGAGACCAATGTTGTGCCGGCATTATCGTCGATCAGTTGCGCATAAATATGCCTCAAGCTGCGGAAGACACAGAGGCGTGGACGCTGTGCCGTTCCTTGCATTCGTTTTCGTATACGCTGATGGCGACGCTTCCGCTCTTTTTCCCTTACTATTTGTGCCATAGCAATTCTCCTCTCTCAACCACTGGGGCCACCTAATTTGCCGGCCTTATGGAAAATCTCTTCGTTTTTATATCTGATACCTGTTCCCTGGTACGGTTCTGGTTTCCGCAACGCTCGTATCGTTGCCGCAACCTGCCCTACAAGTTGTTTGTCTATTCCCTTGATAACGATCTCGTTTGGATTCGGTACATTAGCTTCAATTCCATCAGGGAGTTTGTACCTAACAGGCGCAGCATAGCCGAGTTCCAACACCAATTCATCTCCCTCTAACCGAACACGAAATCCCGAACCTTTTACCACAAGTTCTTTTTGCCACAACGAGGAGACTCCTTGGACCATATTGGCAAGTAGACTGCGATAAAGACCATGCCGTGCTTTATGCTCTCGATCTTCGGCCTGCCGCGTCACTGCTGCTTCACCATCACGCACTTGGATAGTGACCATCTCTGGTTCGTACGCTTGTGTCAATTTTCCGTTTTCTCCTTCCACGATGATAAAACGATTCTTCACTTCCACTTTAACGCCAGGAGGGAGTTTCACAGGGACTTTACCTATCTTTGACATTCTTCCTCACCATACCATACATATAACTTCTCCTCCGATACCGCGGGCCCGCGCTTCCTTCCCGGAAACAACTCCCTGGGAGGTAGAGATGATCGTCAACCCTAAGCCATCGAGAGAGCGAGGAATTTTATTCTTGTCAACATAAACCCGACGACTCAACTTACTCATCAGACGCAATCCAGTCAGCACTTTGATTTGCTTGCCGTCTTTATCTTTATATTTGAGCGTCACTGTAAGCATACGTCGCGTGCCATCAGTTGTTACCTTGTAGTCTTGCACATACCCCTCTGCAACGAGTATTTGGGCTATCGTCTCTTTCAGCTTTGAATGCGGTATCACGACACGGGGATGAAACCGCTCGTTAGCATTACGAATCCGTGTCAACATGTCTGCTATTGGATCCTCTATCGTCATCATTCTCCTTTTTTATCCGGTCGATTGCACGAACTTTTTATTATTCCGACACAAAGATGAAAACCGCCATGAATACGTAACGCGGTCTTTATCGGTCCCTCTATGTAGTCAGCGTTCTTGGCAGAGAACATATTTTCATATTAAACTCATGTAATGGTCGCTACCAAGAAGCTTTTTTAACTCCGGGAATCTCTCCCAAATGGGCCAACTTCCTGAAACATAGCCGGCAGAGGCCAAAGTCTCGAATATACCCATGCGGCCGACCGCATATATTACAGCGATTATACCTTCGCGACGAAAATTTCGGCTCGCGTTTATTCTTCACTATCAACGATTTCTTCGCCATTCATCCCCCATTTAATCGTTAAACGGTATCCCTAAACTCTTCAGAAGCGCATATCCTTCTCGATCCGTCTTCGCTGTTGTGACGATTGTAATATCCATTCCCTGTATCGCTGTTATCTCATCGTAGGAAATTTCAGGAAAGATCAGTTGCTCTTGGATTCCTACTGTATAATTACCACGTCCATCGAACGAAGCAGCGGAGAGCCCTTTAAAATCACGTATTCCGGGAAGGACTGCATTTATTAACTTCTCCAATAACCCATACGCTCGTTGACGACGCAAAGTCACTTTACAGCCAATCGGATCCCCTTTAGTGATGTTAAAATCTGATATCGATTTTCGCGCTCGCGTAACGAGCGGTCTCTGACCGGCTATTTTAGTAAGATTCGCCACAGCTCCTTCGAGAATTTTAGGGTTATCCTTTGCTGAAACCCCCATATTGATAACTATCTTCTCAATCCGCGGTATCTGCATCACATTGGTATACGCCAAATCTTCCATCAACTGCGGGATGGTCTCAGTTTTAAATTTCTCTTGCAGCATTTTACCTCTTTTTACAAACACAACTACTTGCAATCACGTTTACGAGCATCTCTCCTCCGGCTCGTTTCCATAGCAGAGAATTTTTCACTTGAATATCTCCCCGCATTGTTTGCACTTACGCATCTTTTCGCCTTCCTCAAAGACAAATCCGATACGTGTAGACACGTTGCATTCCGGACAGATTACCAGAACATTCGAGATATGGATCTTGCCCGGTCGCTTGACGATCCCGGGCTCACGCATCGTCTGCGTTGCTCGTTGGTGCTTGGTGATTATATTGATATTATCAACGATAATTCTGTCCTCGTTTGGGTAGATCGTCAGAACCTTGCCTTCCTTGCCCTGGTCATTTCCCGCAATCACCCGTACTCTATCGCCTTTTTTTACCTTACGCATTACGTTCTCCTATAATACTTCCGGAGTAAGGGAGAGGATGCGCATCATCTTCTTCTCGCGTAATTCCCGCGGCACCGGTCCAAAAATCCGTGTTCCCACCGGTTCCATTTGATTATTTATCAGCACAATAGCATTATCATCAAAGCGGATATAACTTCCATCTTTACGGCGGAACGAACTGCGTGTACGCACAATGACACCACGAACTATCTCTCCTTTTTCGATGCCGCTTGTCGGTAGACGCTTGCGCACCGAACCGACAATAATATCTCCGACCTCTCCGCGTTGGGCCTTTGAACCTCCCAACACAGTGATGCATTTGACGAGCTTAGCCCCTGAATTATCCGAAACTTTTACTTTTGTCTCTGGTTGAATCAACTTAGGCCTCCGCCTGTTTGAGAATTTCCACTAATTTCCAATGCTTTTTGCGGCTGAGCGGCCGTGTCTCTTCTATTTTTACCAGATCGCCGATTACCGCTCTGTTTGCTTCATCATGAGCATGAAATTTAGACCGCTTATTGACAAATTTCCGATATAAAGGATGACGCTGTCGCCTCTCCACTTCTACGACGATCGTCTTTGCCATGCGGTCGCTCACTACCCGTCCAACCTTCTCTCTCTTCATCCTCAAGCCTCCACTACTCTGGTCTATCAGGTAATAGACCGCTCACGGATAATCGTCATGACGCGCGCGATATCACGTTTTGTTTTCACAATTTCCGTCGTGTTGTCAAGTTCACCGGTCGCTTTTTGGAACCGTAAATTGAACCATTTCTGTTTCAGTTCCCCTTCTTTTTGGAATAGCTCTTCCTTCGTCATCTCGCGCAATTCACTCGCCTTCACCGCTCTCCCCCCAGCTTTGTTTTCCGTTTCAATCGCGTTGGGATGGGAAGCTTGTGCGAAACAAGTTGGTGGATTCTTTTCGCTTTCTCATCGGTTATGCCGGAGATTTCAAACAAAATTCTACCGGTTTTCACTACCGCCACCCAATTATCAATCGCACCTTTACCTTTTCCCATCCGCGTTTCCGCCGGTTTCTTAGTGATTCCTTTATCAGGAAAGACCCTGATCCAAATCTTTGAATCCCGCTGAGTTTGCCGGCTGATCGTCGTACGCGCCGATTCGATCTGCTGTTGGGTAATCCATGCTGGAGCCAGAGCCTGAATTGCATAGTCACCGAAAGCGATTTCACACCCTTGTGTCGCTTTCCCTTTCATCCGTCCGCGATGAAATTTCCGATATTTAGTCCGTTTAGGAAACAATAATGCCATTGATCAACCTTCAATTTTTTGTTACGCAGAAGCGTTCCGGCGACTGCGACTGCGCTTAAGACCTCTTATCTGTTAAGTTTTGATCTCTCTGAATCGTGTGTCGTAGTCCCTTTCCAAACACGACCTTCACCGCGGAAAACCCATGCTTTTACCCCGATGTTGCCATACTTTGTCTTTGCTTCGCATAAACCATAATCGATATCAGCACGAATTGTCTGTAAGGGAACTCTTCCATCCATCATTTTGAGCGAACGCGCAATCTCAGCTCCGCCCAAGCGGCCGCTACATTGAATTTTAACCCCCAATGCTCCAGCAGCACGGACACGACGGATGACATCTTTCATCGCACGGTTCGGGGCAGTGCGTCCTTCTATTTGCATCGCCACGTCTTGCGCAACGAGAACCGCTTCTAAATCAGGTCGTTCGACTTCTGTAATGGAAATTTTAACCTCACGTCCGGTGAGTTTTTCCAGAATCGCCTGAAATTTAGTTATCTCCTTGCCTCCTCTGCCAATGATAATTCCTGGCCGCGCCGAACGAATTACGATTGAAACTCTATCTTCTTTCGGCCGTTCGATATTGACCTCTGTCACATATGCGCCTCGATATCTTTCTTTGGTCAGCTCACGGATATTCCTATCCTCCAAAATATATTCAGGGGTCTTTTTACGGCTGAACCAATTCGATGACCAACCCCGGGTAATCCCTATTCTAAATCCTACCGGATGCGTCTTTTGCCCCATCAATCTCCCCTCTCTGTAAGGATTATCGTGATATTACTCGTCCGCCGACGTATAAGATCAGCCCGACCCATTGCTCGCATCTTCATCCGCTTTAATGTCCGTCCTTCATCAACGTAGGCCTCAGAAACCCAGAGCCGATCTACATCGAAATTGTAATTATTCTCGGCATTCGCCAATGCTGATTCCAGTACTTTTTTCACCGGGCCGGCTGCTTTTTTAGTTGACAATGTAACGATATTGAGCGCTTCACTCAAATCTTTTCCGCGGATCGCATCAATGACCAACCGAACCTTAAATGGTGATATCCTGATGAATTTTACTGCTGCTCGTGCTTCCATCTTTCCCTCTAATGAGCGCGACAGGCTATGTCAATGCTGGGGTCTTTTTCTTCCTTACCCCGCCGTGGTGGCGAAATGTACGTGTAGGAGCAAACTCTCCCAATTTATGGCCGACCATATTCTCAACGACATTGACCGGTATATGAATCTTTCCGTTATGAACACGGATCGTTAACCCGACCATCTCCGGTGTGATCATCGATGCCCGCGACCACGTTATTATCTCCTTTATTTCACCCCGTTTTGCCTGATGAACTTTCTTTAGTAGCTTTGCATCGACATATGGCCCTTTTTTAATCGACCTTGGCATCTTTAACCCCTGCTCCTTTCGTTAATCACTGTTTATCTCCTCCCTTTGCCGGCCCGGCGGACGATCATGCTGTTGCTCTTCTTCTTACTGCGTGTTCGCCCTCCCTTAGCTAATTTACCCGTCGGCGAGACCTGTGGTCGCCCTACCCGGGCACGCCCCTCTCCCCCTCCATGAGGGTGATCAACAGGATTCATGGCAACGCCTCTTACATGTGGCCTGCGCCCCAGATGGCGAACTCGTCCCGCTTTACCATGTTTGATGTTCTTATGATCCGGGTTACTGACTTCACCGATCGTTGCCCGACAACGATCGGTGAATATTCTTACTTCTCCCGACGGCAGACGGATGTGTACTCGCCCATCTTCTTTGGCAAGAAGCTTCGCTCCTGTGCCGGCGGAACGAGCTATCTTCGCCCCACTGCCAGGATAAAGTTCAATATTATGTATCGTCAACCCAAGAGGAATACGATGCATAGGCAACGCATTGCCCGGTAGTGTTTCCGCCTCTTCTCCTGATTCGACGGTCCGTCCAATCGGCAGAGCCAATGGGCTTATTATATACCTTTTCTCCCCGTCAACATAATGGAGAAGTGTTATCCATGCCGATCGATTGGGATCATATTCAATCGTTGCCACCTTAGCCGGAACTCCATCTTTAGAGCGAACAAAATCAATGGTTCGATAATGTCGTTTATGCCCTCCGCCTCGCCAGCGGACAGTTGTTTTTCCTTGGTTATTTCGCCCGCCCTTTTTGCGAATCGGAACCAGCAAACTTTTCTCCGGTTTCACTTTTGATAATTCGCTGTAATCAGGCAGCTCTGCATGGCGTAATCCGGGCGAAGTGGGCCTAAATCTTTTTGAGGACATCTTTACCTCTTTTTATTCTCTGTTGACGCTGCTTGTCTCCATCTTTATAGCAGCTTATCCACTACTGACTAATTCTATTTTGTTTCCAGGAGCAAGTTTAACGATTGCTTTCCGCCACCGTTTCGTTCTTCCATGCATCTGTGTAAGTCTTTCACGGCGCGGTTTACCTTTCAGGTTAGCTGTCCAGACCTTCTCTACCTTTACTTTAAATAGTCCCTCTACTGCACGCTTGATCTGAATCTTATTGGCCGTAAAAGCAACTTTGAACGCATATTTATTATCTTCCATCAATCTCCAAGTTGCTTCAGTAAGCAATGGTTCCATTATGATATCTTCAAAGTATGCCGACTTAGCCATTTTTAAACCTCTCCTCAATCTCCTCGAGTGCCGATAAGGTCAACAATAACCCTTGATACCGTAAAATATCATATACATTAAGACCATGACTTGGCAGACATTTAACACTGGGAATATTAGCGAACGCCTTTTTCGTTATTTTATTATACTCGCCTGTTCCCACAACTACAAGAGTCGAATCTTCTTTGCCTACGCGCTTAAGCAACGAAAGCGCCGCCTTTGTCTTCGGAGCATCAAATTCAATTCTGTCGATCAATATCAGTTTCTCTTCTGTAATGCGCGTGCTCAATGCAGCAGCCAGTGCGCCGCGCCGCATTTTCTTATTGAGATTGACCGTATAATCACGTGGCTTGGGGCCAAAAGTTATTCCTCCTCCGACCCATAACGGTGATCGCCGTGTCCCATGCCTTGCACGACCGGATCCCTTCTGTCTCCAGGGTTTATGTCCTCCTCCAGCGACCTCTCCCCGCTTCTTCGTCGATGCGGTCCCTTGACGCCGTCCTGCTAATTGCGCTCGAACAACGCGATAAAGGAGATCCCTGTTAACCGGAGCGGCAAATATCTGCTCGCTTAGAGCAAACTTAGTCGCTTCCTCTTCCTCTGTAAAAGTATGTAAAATTGCTTCAACCATGACTCTTCCTCAATTGCAACAGAGAGTTTAGTGTGCCGGGAGTAGATCCCTTCACAACGATCAAATTTTTCTCCTTAGCGACTCTTATCACTTGCAAGCTCTTCATTGTCACACGCTTGGCTCCGGCATGACCAGGCATCTTTTTCCCTTTAAGCACTCGGCCCGGCTTAACACACATTCCTATTGATCCGGGTTTGCGATGGAAGTGCGAACCATGTGATGCCGGGCCACCTGCAAAATTCCACCGTTTCATGACCCCTTGAAAACCCAACCCGCGTGAAATTCCGCAAACATCTATCTTCTCTTTCTCCGCAAATATTCCCACATCGATCTCATCTCCCACGTTATATTGATCTACCTCATCGATCCGGACTTCAAAGAGATGTCGTCGTGACTCCACACCCGCTTTATCAAAATGCCCTTGCAGGGGACGGGGAAGTCTTTTTTTATCTATTTTGCGGTATCCAAGTTGCAGCGCATTATATCCATCATTCTTCTCTGTTTTTATTTGGACGACTACTGACGGCTCGACCTCTATAACCGTTACCGCAACAGCGCTATTACCCTCAAAGAGCTGTGTCATCCCTATCTTTTTTCCTAATATCGCCAATGTCATGTTAAAACCCACCTTCCAAAATTACCAGAAAAAGAACTACTCGATCTTATTCCTGTCTTATAACAGCAAAGCTATCTTCTCCTGAACCAAAGTGTTCTTTCCGTTCCCGCCTCACCATGATAAACTTAACCCAAAATATGCGTTAACAAAACCACAGACCTGTCTGCGTGCTCCGCACAGGCAGGGGCACAGAGAATAATAACAAAATTTTAATATCTTTCTCCGTGGTCTCCCGTCTTTCGACGGGACAAGGCTGTGGTTAATGCATAATCTGAGCTTAAACTTTAATCGCGATATCAATGCCGGTCGGAAGCTCAATATCCATCAGTGCGTTGATCGTCTCAGAGGTCGGCTCTTTGATATCGATTAGACGGGTATGAACCCGTCGCTCAAAGTGCTCCATCGATCTCTTGTCGATATGGGGAGACCGCAGCACCGTATATATCCGTTTTTCCGTCGGTAAAGGAATCGGCCCCACTATCTGTGCTCTCGTTTCACTCGTTGCAGTCACTACTTTCCTGACTGCGTTATCAACAAGGCTGTGGTCATAACCACGCACCTTGATTCTTATTCTTTTTCTTGCCATTTCAATACCCTCTGCTCGTTATAATTTGCTCTTTAATGCTTTCTGGTACTTGCTCATAGCGCGCCGGCCACAGCGAATGGGTCGCCCGACCTTGGGTCAATGAGCGTACCTGTGTCGCATAACCGAACATCTCCGCGAGCGGAACAGCGACCGTGATTACCTGTACCGCATCCCTTACTACTACCTCTTTGATCGTACCGCGCCGCCGGGTGATATCATCCATCACATCGCCTAAATATTCCACCGGCGTGATGATCTCACCTTTCATAATCGGCTCTAAAAGAGCAAAATTCACCTTGGTGCATGCTTTACGCAATGCGCGCGTCGCAGCAGATCTAAATGCCAGATCGGAGGAATCGACTGGATGGAATGACCCACCGACAAGGACAGCCTTGAGATCGACTATAGGATAACCGGCCAACGGCCCATTGTCCAGTGCCGCGATCAGTCCGGCTTCGACAGAAGAGATGTATTCCCGGGGAATCTCCCCCCGTTTGATCTCGGATTTAAACTCAAACCCTGCTCCCCTCTTAAGCGGCGAGAATTCAAGAATGACATGGCCATACTGGCCGTGTCCGCCGGTCTGTTTGACGAATTTCTCCTCTACTGCTATCGGCGCACACAATGTCTCGCGATAAGAGACCTGCGGCAATCCCGCATTAACACTAACCCCTATCTCCTCCCGTAAACGTTGCAACAATACTTCAAGGTGTAGTTCTCCCATCCCTGAAATAATCATCTGGTTTGTATCATCAGCGACTGACATACTGAACGTAGGGTCCTCTGCTTCCAGTTTATGCAATGCTTTTGTTAATCGAACGGATTCAGAGTCGCCGCGCAGCTCGATCGCCACTGAGATCACCGGCTCGGGAAATTTTATCTCTTCTAATAAGATCGGGCTCTGTAAATCACAAATTGTATCACCTGTAGAGATGTTTTGTGAACCAACCACTGCAATAATATCACCGGCCTGTGCTCGCTTAAGGGGAGTCCGATCGTTAGCATGCATTCTGTACAGTCTCATTATTCGCAGTTTCTGTTTGCGGGAAGAGTTGAAGACAGTCTGGCCCGCTTCCAGTGTTCCTGAATATATCCGTAAAAAAACAAGCCGACCAGCATAGCGATCGGTCATTATCTTATACGCAAGAGCCGCCAATGGTTCTTGCTCATCAGCACAACGCACCGTTGATGGGTCATCTACCGCGTGTACCGACGGAACATCGATCGGCGACGGCAAATAGTCGGTGATTGCATCAAGAAGGGGTTGGATTCCCTGGTTAGTGAACGCTGATCCCCCTATCACAGGGACATAGCCGAATTCCAGACACCCCTGTCGGAGCGAGCGATAAAAGAGATCGAGATCGATATCTCCTTCATTCAAATATCGCTCCATCACGCGGTCGTCGATCTCGGCTACACGCTCCACCGCTATCTCCTGATAACGTTCAAGACGATCGACAAACTGGCGCGAAAGAGAGAGTGACCCACCTTGCCTGATCGGGATAGATTTATACTGAATTCCTTTTGTCGTATCCTGCCAGATAATCAAATTCATCGTTAATATGTCGATCATTCCGAGAAAACGACGGTCAGGATCGCGATATGGAAACTGCAGCGGGACAGTTCTCCCGCTTAATCGATCCTCGATCATCTCCACTGTCTTCAGAAAATTAGATTCCACTCGATCGAGCTTATTTATAAACGCAATACGAGGAACATTGTAACGATCAGCTTGCCACCATA
The DNA here is from genome assembly GCA_003535305.1 of Candidatus Acetothermia bacterium. Classification (GTDB taxonomy): domain Bacteria; phylum Bipolaricaulota; class Bipolaricaulia; order UBA7950; family UBA7950; genus UBA7950. The sequence goes on along the minus strand of DOHL01000156.1, from coordinate 10,548 downwards.
CCGTTTCAGATTGGGCTTCTACCATATCCACCCCGGAAAAGACAACGACACCGCCATCGAGGATACGCAATGACCTTTCCACTTCCGCTGTAAAATCAACGTGCCCGGGCGTATCGATAATATTAATCCGATAGCCGTTCCACGGACAACTGGTAACAGCAGAAGTTATTGTAATTCCCCTCTCTCGCTCCTGTGCCATCCAATCCATTTCTGTATCTCCTTCATGAACTTCTCCTACTTTGTGAATTTGCCCGGTGGCGAAAAGGATACGTTCGGTAAGAGTCGTCTTGCCGGCATCGATATGCGCAATAATCCCTATATTTCTGATTTTATCCATTTGCATAGTTCCACTTCCTGCCTGAGAAAGCAAAACTCTTCCTCTAATAGCTGATCCAGTGGTCAATAAAATTTCCTCGTTGTATTGGCTCAACTACCAGCGGTAGTGAGCAAAAGCCTTATTAGACTCGGCCATTCGGTGGGCTTCGATCTTTTTACTATATGCTTTTCCTTCCTTGCGACTTGCCTCTAAAATCTCTCCTGCAACCCGCTCGACCATCGTATTCTCACCGCGTGCCTGCGCTGCAGTCGTAATCCAACGCAAAGCAAGGGCAATACGCCGGGAACGCGACACTTCATGCGGAACCTGGTAGTTAGCTCCACCTACTCGTCTCGTACGAACCTCCAGTAACGGAGAGCAGTGCGCGACTGATTCGGTAAAAAGCTCAAGCGCTGGAGTCTTGCTGCGCTTTTCAGCCAATGCCAACGCATCGTAGACGATCCGCCGCGCAACTCCTTGCTTTCCATCGACCATGATATAGTTGATGAATTTCTCAACCAATTTACTACCATAGCGGACATCAGGGTTTAAATCACGTCCAGGTAATTTCATCTCTGTTTCGTTCTCCTAAATTATTTAACCGCGAAGTAATGGATTTATAGGGTCATAGAGTTCATTACTTCTATTTTCTCAACGCACATTTTCTCATTGACGTCTGACCTCTTATCCCTTACCGCTCTTTGGTCCTTTATTGCTTCGAGGTTAATCAGATTTCTTTACGCCATATTTCGAGCGGCCGCGCTTGCGACCTTCAACCCCTTCGGCATCAAGAGCGCCACGCACAATATGATAACGGGTGCCGGGAAGATCTTTGACGCGTCCGCCGCGCACCAACACAATAGAGTGCTCTTGCAGGCTATGTCCTTCTCCTCCGATGTAAGCTGTAACGAGCTTACCATTACTCAATCGCACTCGTGCAACTTTGCGCAAGGCGGAATTAGGTTTTTTCGGCGTTCTTGTATAAACACGCGTACATACACCCCTCTTTTGCGGGCAAAGAGAAAGAGCACGCGATTTACTCTGTTTTACTTTGGGTTTACGCCCAGACCTGATCAATTGATTTATCGTCGGCATCTTTATACTCCTAAAAAGTAATGTGATTATATATCGTCATTGCCTTGCTGTCAACCACGCGTTGACAACCTAACATACAGTTCTAATCTACATCTCGATCGATTTTCGCTCTAAATCCGGTACCGACCGGTATCTTCTTTCCCACAATGACACTCGGTTTGAGGCCTTCAAGTTCATCTACTTCTCCTCGCAAGGCAGCATCGGCAAGGACTGTGGTCGTACGTTGGAACGAAGCAGCAGAAAGCCACCCTTTTGTCGTTAACGCAGCCTTGGATATTCGGAATAATTCCCGCTCGCCTGTAGGTAAAGTCAAATCTCTAAGCGGGATCACTATCTCTTCTCCATCACGGGTACCGATTACTTCTGCTATTCCTGCTTTTTGGGCGGCGGCAAGGATCTCGGCGGTGAACGGTTCTCCAGCCGACGCAATTACCCGCCCCATAGCAATGATATCACGAGCAACTTCTGCCGGAGGTGTCGTTGTATCTCCCAATACCTCTTGCCGAATACGACTTGCAGCAGTATTTATACGTGTAATCCTTGCGATCTCTGCCCGAAAAGTTTCCAGTGGAACCAAAGTATTTAGTAATAAATCCGCGTCACCCGGATCGATTATCCGCACGTTATTTAAGATTTGGCGAATGACAATTTCGATGTGTTTATCATTTATATCAACGCCTTGAGTTTTATAAACCTTATGGATCTCGCTCAATAGATAGTTGCGAGTCGTTCTCACTCCTGATGTCTCCAGTAGAATATGTGAAGGAACGACTCCTTTGGTGAGAAGGTCTCCTTCTCTAACCTTATCCCCAACACTAACAATGGACCGCTGCTCTATTTCAACCTGACTGACGTAGCGCAAATAGACCGTGGTCAATTCCCCTTCTTCTTCAACCTTCTCGATAACTACCGATCCGGAACGTTGTACATTAAGTTGCAGGATACGTTCTCCTGACTTTACTATCTCCCCGTGTTCCTTTATTGGAAGGATATCAGCGGTGAGAGGAAAGCGAAGACCGTTTATCTGCGGGGCATAGACAAGGATTCTCTCGGGAACTATAACTACCTCTCCCTCTCCTGCAGCAGTGATTGCCAGTAGTTTTGATTTTGAGATGAGTTTGTCTCCTGGGCTCACCAAATCTCCTTCTTTTACCAGCGGGCGGGCTCCATAGGCGAGTGAATATGAATGGACATTTCCGTCGTCGCTGACTACATGAAGCCGGCGGCCATTCTCTTTTTCCAGTTTGATTACACCGGCGCTGTCGGAGATAACCGTTGCAATATTGAACTGCTCTGTCAGCGGAGTTCCTTCTGTTACTACATCTCCATCCTTGACAACAGGAACCGCCCCTTCAGGTAGTCTGTATATTTGCCCGCCTTTCTTGCTGTTGATGATAAGCATCTCTTTCCCGCCGTCACTGTCCTTTAAAAATAGTTCACCTTCACATGGACTCTTTGTCACAACCAGATTTTTCACTTCTGTCAATTCAGACTCCTCTGCTTTGAGAAGATCCGGTTTCAATAAGGCAGATGGAATACGAATGACACGCTGTTCTCCCGTAATTTCCACTACCTCCCGCCCTTCGGGAGAGGAGAATATACGCGAAATGTAACCATCAAGAGGAGATACTACAGCTTGTGCGCTTTTCATTGTCTTACGTGCTTCAAATAGTTCTTCAGCACGAGGAAGTCCTTGGGTAATATCGATACCAGCTACGCCTCCAGTGTGGAATGTACGCATCGTTAACTGTGTCCCAGGCTCACCGATCGACTGGGCAGCGATAACTCCTACGGCTGTACCGAGAGCCACCGGTTGATGACAACTAAGATCAAAGCCATAACATAATTGACATATCCCTCCTTCGGTTTCGCAAGTCATAGGAGAACGGATAACGATTCGCGGGCGCAGTGTAATTTGCGTGAAACCGGCATGGCGCAATTCTTTCGCCAAATGAGCGGTAAATGTCTCGTCTTCGCTTATCAAGACCCGACCATTCTCTGAATCATGGATATCCGCTACACTCTTCATTCCCACCGCTCTTTGAACCTGCTCTTTGTCATCGAGATCAAACTCATGTTGCAGGGTGCCTAACAGATGAGCCATATCCCTGTCGATCCACTGGTCTGCAGCAATCAGAATCTCTCCTGATCGCGGGTCGATCACCGGCTCAGCAGTGACGCGGCCGTAAATTCTATCTGCCACCTCTACCATGAGGTCGCCTTTGCTGAACCACAGAGGACTCACCTCTGCCCCTTGGTGGGTACCGCAATCCTTTTCAATGATAATAACATCTGAGCAAGCATCGACAAGCCGACGGGTCAGATAGCCTGACTCCGCTGTTTTGAGCGCTGTATCTGCAGCGCCTTTTCTTCCTCCGTGTGTGGAAATAAAGTATTCCATCATATCTAACCCTTCACGGAAATTGGAAATAACGGGCATTTCGATGATCTCGCCGGAAGGACCGGCCATCGGTCCTCGCATTCCGCATAATTGTTTTACCTGATCCGGCCCCCCGCGTGCCCCTGAAGTGACGATGCCATATAACGGGTTAAACATATGGCGACTCAAGTTTTCCGTCGCCGCCTTTTCTACCGCATCGACGGTCTGTCGCCAGATCTTGATTACAGCCTGAGAACGTTCCTCTTCAGTAGATAGACCGCTCTCATACATCTTGTTTATGAGCAAGGCCCGGGCGTACGATTGGTGTACAATCTCTTCCTTCTCCGGCGGGATCAAACAATCTTTTAACGATATTGTCAGACTAGCTTGCGTGGCATACTTAAATCCCAGATCTTTCAGGTCATCAAGAAGCACAGCCACTCTCTCTCTGCCGTAGAGATGATAACATTCCATCACCAGTTGTTTGATCTCTTTGCGGCCATAAAGACGCGTATAATCACGAATCTCAGGCGGCAGGATACGGTTCAACTCAACCCTCCCTAAGGTCGAATCGATCAGTTGGCCGTCGATCTTGATTTTAACCATGCTGTGCAAATCGATTATCTCTTCTTCATATGCTCGTCGTACCTCATCAATATTTTTGAAATATTTACCCGTTCCCTTTCCATTAGGATTTACTGTGGTTATGTAATGGAAAGCAAAGATCGGATCCTGTGACGGTACAGTCAACGGTTCACCATTGGCCGGCGAAAGAATATTTAACGGAGCAGCCATAATATCACGCGCCTCAGAGATCGCCTCGGCCGAAAGCGGAAGATGAACCGACATCTGGTCACCATCAAAGTCGGCGTTATAAGGAGGACAGACGAGTGGATGTATGTGAATCGCCTCTCCGTCGACCAACAGCGGTTCAAATGCCTGAATCGACATGCGATGGAGCGTTGGCTGGCGGTTCAGAAGAACCGGATGCTCTTTGATTAGCTCTTCCATGATATCCCACACCTCAGGCATCTCTCCTAAAAGCGCTTTGTTCTTTATGTCATTAAAATCAGAGAAAGCGGTCTCTTTCAATCGGCTTAAGATGAACGGTTTAAAAAGTTCAAGCGCTATTTTCTTTGGCAGGCCGCACTGATGTAGTTTGAGCGTCGGATCGACAACGATCACTGCTCGTCCTGAGTAATCGACCCGCCGACCGAGGAGGTTGCGGCGTAATCTCCCATGCTTTCCCTGCAGCCGTTCGGAGAGAGACTTTAATGGCCGGTTGTCGCGTCCGCAAATCGGAGTCTCCTTTTTCTCATTATGAATGAGCGCGTCAACAGACTCTTGCAGCATCCGTCGTTCATTACGAAGAATCACCTCCGGCGCTCCCATTGCAATCAATTTCTTCAAGCGGTTGTTACGATTGATTATCCGTCGATAAAGATCGTTTAAGTCGGTGGTAGCAAATTTGCCTCCATCTAACTGGATCATCGGCCGCAGAAACGGCGGGAGGACCGGGATCACATCCAACACCATATCCTGGAGTCGGTTCCCTGATTTGCGTAGTTGATCGACCACTGAGAGTCGTTTAACGATCCGCCGTTGGTTCCCCTGACTCGTCTCTGTGCGCATCTTTTCACTTAACTGGTGATGCAATTCATCGAGATCGAGTTGAGTTAAAAGTTCTTTAACCCCATGGGCGCCGGTGCAAATTTCAATTTTCCTCGGATACAGTCGTTCCCATGCCTGCTTCTCAAGATATGAAACCCGATCACCAACTTTAAGCGGAATAGCTGGATCCTTTACTTTAGTGACAAAGAAGATTAAAGTATCTATATTCTCCTCGATCGCCGCGCCGCGCAATGCCGGCCCATAATGCGCGGAGAAAAGGTCAAAAGCCGTTTGCGAACAGAGATCATCAACAGGCATCTCCGCAAGGATGGTGTCAGATTCAACCTCATCCCCTTCTTCTACGAGTAAAGGAACGGCAGGCGATACCGGATACGCTTGCGATCCCACTATAACGAAGATCATAGGCTCGCCATTGGTCAACTTTCTTTCCTCTATCGTTACTATACCACCTTCACTGGAAACAACCTGCAGAGGATCTTCGACATAGATTGCCGCCTCGACATCAAAGGTAAAGAGACGGCGAAGAATCCGCACTTCGGAGTCATAAAGAATCTCCCCTGTCCGGATCTCTTTTGCTTGCGAAGCGGTAACGACATAAAGAGATTCGACAATCGACTCGGTTTCGTAATATACGATCTGTTCCAGCTCTTTCTTTTTTATTCCCAATAAGCGGGATAAGAAGCTGGACACTCCTTTGAGAAACCAAAAATGGACAACAGGGCTGGCTAAGGATATATGACCGATGTTGATGCGCCGCGCTGCGGAAGAGGTCACCAAAACACTACACTTTTCACAGGTTATACCTTCATATTTTTTCCCTTTATATTTACCGCAACTGCATTCGTAGTCATTCTCAGGGCCGAAGATTTGTTCGGCGTAAAGCCCTCCTTTCTCCGGCTTATGGGTGCGATAATTTATTGTCTCAGATTCGGTCACTTCACCATGAGACCACTCAAGTATCGTCTCCGGAGAAGCCAGCTCCAGTTTTATCTTCCGTATATCATCGCCAGAGATCAATTGTTGCCTCCTATATTACAGACTCCTTAATTCGTCTGATCACACAAATCTTGCCTGTGCTGATTAAATTTAAGCCCAACCTTTAGTTTTAATTATTACCGCAGAGAGGGATGCGTTTGAATAGTGCGGTTCTTTTTTGCCCTTCAGTGGTAAGCATTGTCTGTCGTTTCTGTAACAATCGCTTGTCATGCACCAAAACTACCAGTAAAATGAATTTATCTGTCCCGGAAAAATTGTAACCGCCATTCCGCACATCTATCTAATAGATCAGAGGCCGGCGGTTTACTATGAAGCAGAGTTTTCTTTGTTTGATTTCTTATCATCTGAGTCGCTGTTTTTCGGCCCTCGTGTACGTGTAGTTCGGTAATCAGTGGAATGGTAGCCATTCCCCTTGTATATCACACCAACGCGCGGCAAAAGTCGATCCAGCGACCTACTGCCACACTCCAAACATGTCGCCATTTTGTCATTGCCACGCTGCAAAACTTTGAATTCCGCGCCGCAGCTGCAGCATTGATAACGGAAAAAAGGCATACTTATTACCTCCTCTTTTTTCCTCTTTACAACAGGTATTCGCACAATAACCCTTGCTTTGTTCGGGTAAACGGGTAAATTCAAAATAAAAATCGTAAATTGTAAAAACTGAATTTTCCGTAAACGTCTGGCTGTCAGTTTTCCTAGCGGCATACGCAATATTGACAATTGACCGCTCGCTTCTTACCTCTTACCTGTCTATACGCGCCCCTATCTTCGCACAATGCACAGGCAAGCCACGCAGAAGTATTTTTTACTTTGTATTCTACATTGAGCTTATCCTACGCTCTTCGCCGACAATCTTTACAATTCAGACATTTTGCGCAAAATTACACTGCATTACCAGCAATACTGATGCTCTATCTCGTTTTTTCTAATTAAACTTTAAGTATAACACAGATCAATATTTTTGTCAACATAAAAGATCTGCGTAACATGCCCTATCGCGAAAAATTCGCTATTGAACTAAATAACGATTAATTTCATTTAAATCAGTGAACGGAGATATATTGAGTCTTTCTGTTTCGTTCTTGTTTTCAAAGCGGTAGTTAATTTGTATTTGTTCATGATGCGCGGCTGTACTATAAATAGCGATCATCCGCCCTGCTAGTTTAATGATCTCCGCAATCTCGTCTTCTTCCTTTGCGGTCCAATCAGTACGAACCAATGCCAACGGCCCCTGATGCGTTGGTAGATAGACTCGTACATCCTGGGGAAGGAAGAAATTCTGTAAGTTCCGTTTCTCTTCCACTTCGATAGCCAGCACAATCGTAATATCCGGTCCCTTTCTGTAGTAGAAACGAAAATCAAGAAGACGTAATGCATTCAGCGTAAACTTTTTCTCACAAAGAAGATTGGCCAACCGTAAACCAAAGCTGGGACAAGTTAATTTACACCTATCTTGACGATCGAACGAGTCTCTATAGCCAAAGTTTAAAGTAAAAGCCAATTTTGCTAATCGTTCCTTGTCGCCGGCTGTGAAGCCATATAATTTTTCCGCATTTACCCATCCCTCTTTCTCCGGCCGCGTACGGGGAAGCAATTTAGCCGAGAGAGGACGTAATACTAGATCACTGATCCCTGCATCATTGCCGATACGCTCTAATTCACACTTATTCAATCCGTTACTGCCGGCTATCTCTCCGGTGACAATGAAATCCGCTTTGATCCGTTTCATATATTGCGCTGAACGCGTCAACATAAGAGTACGACAGTGGCAACAACTACGAGCCAGCGAAAATTCATCGGTAGAAAAGATATCCACCAAATGCTGGTAGTCTTTATTAATCGCCTGGCTGCGAAACTGCATCGCCGGCCAAGTCGTTTTAGCTATCTCGCGCACACGCTCGTAATCAGCAAAGAACGGCGAGCGAAAACACAACAACTGTACTTCATCCACCCCATCCGACATTTCCACCAACCGCGTCGCCACAAGGCTGGCCAAGCTTCCTGAGAACAGCGACAATGCTCTTACCATAGACCCCTCTTCAGCTTTAGTAGCAGACAAAAGCCTTCTATTCTGAAATTACGGTTCTATAAGTCCGTAATTTCCGTCTTTACGTTGGTAAATGACATTTGGCGTTCCAGACGTCGCATTCATGAAAACGAGGAAAATTTGGTCGGTAGTCGCCAGTTGGAGTGCCGCCTCTTCGGGCAACATCGGCTTTCGGATAAAGTGGTCTGTTCTGATAATCTCTTTGCGCTCCTGCTCCTGGATAAGAGCGGATAGATCGGTCGATACATCTACGGCCTCATCCTTCTGTTGTAATTCGCTTCCCGTTCCCTTATCCTTAACCTTATCTTTATACTTAACCAGTTGCCGTTTAAGCTTGTTAATTCCGCGATCGATCGCTGCATACATATCCTCTGATTCTTCACGCGCCTTAATGACTTTGCGATTGATTAGATGGACGACAAAATCCGCACTCTGCCTTTCTTTTTCAACTGAAAGAGTAATATCAATACTCATCACCCGGTTAAAATAACGGTCAAGCGTCTCTGTTTTTTTTATCGCGTATTCTTTCAGGCTTTTACTCGAACTGTGATGTCGTTCAACAACATTTATTTTCATTGTCGCTCCTTTATACATTGACTCTTTTGTTCAATTAGAAAGCGATACGGAGCGGAAGCAGTCAGAGAAGAGAACGGATTTTGCCATTGCCGACTTTAATTTGCGCACATGCCGCCTTCTATGATGTCTATGTCGCGTTGAATGCGCAAGAGTTAGACCACCTTTACAGTGCGCCACAAAGTGATTTACCGCTCTCAACATGTATGAAGTTCCGCCGAAGCCAAAATTTGGATAAATAATAAGGTAAGCCGCATATCGTGTTAAGCAAAGATTTTAGATGAAGACTATTCATGCCTTGTGGGAAACATATGCGTTTTATTTTCGTTCAGACCATTAACTGTCCATTGATCGATGCTACCATAAATTGAAAGGAAAACGTAAGTCATGGGAATTTAGAACACTCTCCTAACCTTGATCGGTTCCGTCGTTGACTCTGTTTATCTCTTGCCGATGGATGGTTCCATGCAACCGCCTATAACGCTTCCACACATTGCACTTGCGGCACTACCTCTTTGAGCCGCGCTTCAACTTGCATATTCAGCGTCTGCTGACTCATCGGACATCCCTGACAAGCGCCGGTCAATCTCACCTTCACTACGCCATCAGCAGTGACATCGACCAATTCAACATTACCGCCGTGCATTTGTAAATACGGTCTTATTGCATCTAATGCCTGTGTGACTTCAGCACGCATTCTACGTTCGCCCCTCCTTTTCTAACCCAGATCGCCATAATAGTTTTAGATAGATGTTGTTTAGCCTAAAGGTTACTGCGTTCGGGCACCTTCTTTATCATTTGAGTCTTGATACGGCTAACAATTTAATCTTACATAAATATTATACTCATTTCCAATTCATTTCACAGTCAAATAGCCGCAATGGTGAGATTCTTTTCCACTCTGAAGTGAGGGACAAGCTTCTCTCCCTCTCCTTTACATCAGAGACAAGAGACGTTATAATTGAAATGCAGATATTTTGGCATGCGCCTGATTAGGGTGGTTTGGACACAAAGTTGCACGTTAATCTGTGCATGCGGTTTGGGTGGTAATCATGCAAGAAAAAGAGAATATAGATACGGAAGAGGTGCTGTAAAACGATGAACACCCACATGACTTGGAGTCGTTTATCACTGAATTAAAGCAACTGAAAGAAGAGGCCGCCCAGATATTAGCGACGGTCAAGGCAGAGGAGACAGCCGCTACAACTCCTGTTGGTATCCTGGATGGGATCGTTAGGAAATACCGGGATCAAGCCGGCATAGCGACCACTGTCAGAGGAGCCGCGCCGCGGCAATACGGAGTGTCGCAGATGATCTCCTTATTGGCCGACCTGCCGATGTTGGAGTTCTGGATCTATAAGAAGGCGGGCATCGACAGAAGACCATCTTTTACTCCTTTTCCGGCAGATACCACACTACAAAGACTCAGGACACCTTTACGCAAACTGTTCCGCATAATCAAGATTTACCGCCATCCCTACCGGCAGATGACGTTGGAAGAACTGA
>DOHL01000038.1 GCA_003535305.1 Candidatus Acetothermia bacterium | reverse complement strand
CTTCATGGGGAATCGCCCCTACCAATTTCAGCATTTAGCGCTCGGTAAATGGCAATCTGGAAGCTGACGGCTGACCGCTTTTTACTTCTTTCTTAACCCAAAACCCAAAACTCAACACTCAAAACTTTCCTTCACCTTTCTCCTCGCTCCTCGTTCCTTGCACCTCGTTCCTCGCACCTCATACCTCGTTCCTTGCACCATGACACTAATCTTTGATAACTGCATGTTCATATATCAGATTGAGGACACGCTCTCTCGTCTTTATCCGACGGAAATTTTCCAGTTGGTCGTTGGCTTTGAGGTTGGCGAGAAAGCGCAGGGTGTTTTCTCCTGCTCTTTCTGCTTCTTCCTCTGCTAACCGCTCAATTTCGGCTTCATCCAGCTCGATTTTCTCTGCCGCAGCAATCTTATTGATAACCAACTCAGATCTTATCTGTTGTGCTGTAGCGGCGCTTATTTCCGCCTGTAGAACTTCTTCGCTTTTTCCTTGCTCTTCCAGGTATTGGGTAAAGGAACGAGAGGGATCAACACGCTCAACCTCGCTCTTGTGCCGCTGCATATCCTTTTCCACTGCTTGCTTGACGAACGTCTCAGGTAATGGAATATCTATTTGCGTGATAATCTTATCGAGTAAACTTAATTTAAGTTTCTGTGTATGTTCTGTCTGTCGCGCATTTATCAGCTTCTTTTCTATTTCACTGCGCATCGTTATAAGATCGGTATATCCGGCAGTGAGGGCAAGGTCATCACCCAGTTCCGGTAAATCAAGTTTCCATGCATTGATAATCTCGACCTCTGTTTCATCTTCTCCTTTGTCTGGACGATCAAGAGTGATCAATACTTTATCACCCACTTTACTGCCGATCAGAGCTGCGTACTTTCCTTCCGTTTTGACAGCTCCTTCCCACTTAATTCCGCTGCTATCCGTTACGCGGACGATATCTTCGGGCTCAACAGCACTTTCTTCTTTCGGAGTGAAGACGCCATGGCGAAGACGAATATGTTCCAATGCATCATCGATCTCTTTGTCGGTCGGCTCTGCCGGCGAGGACGCTTCAATCTCGATCCCCTTGTATGACGGTAAGTCAAAGTCAGGAAGAACCTCGAAACTTGCAGTAAAGATAAATGGTTTATCAATGTCAGTTTGTACATGCTCTACGTCAGGGGGCATTACCGGTTGGAAGAGATGCTCACTCAGCGCTTGCGGGAGATGGTCTTTGACCAGCTCGTCGTGGGCCTCTTTCTGGAATAGCTCGCTGCCGAAGTGGGTGTTAAGGACCGGCACAGGGATCTTCCCAGGGCGAAAGCCGGGGATTGAAACCTTGTTGTTATACTTACGATAAATTTGCGTAAGTCTCTTTTCTACCAGCGCCGCAGGGATCTCCACTTTTATGGTGGCTTTGACCTCTGTCTGCTCTGTTACTTCATAATTGACATCTTTTTCCATATCTTCCTCCCTTTACTTTGCGTGGTATCAAAAAACTAACCACTCAAATGATTAACCACAGACCTGTCCCGTCGAAAGACGGGAGAGCACAGAGAATATTCAGATTAAGGAATTACAAATGATTCGTCTCCCTCTCCTCTGTGACCCCTGCCTGCGGCAGGCCTGCCTGCCTGCCTGTGCGTGACCGCACGCAGACAGGTCTGTGGTTTCTTTCATATTCTTTTTATATTATTTTTGACGGCACCCTCCACGTTACTGTAAATGATACCAGATATCGATCTTGATCGTCCTATAGTCGTACCATGATTATCCACCATGTTTCACCGATAAGTTCGAACCACACATTCTGCACTGCGGTGAAGACGAACCTCAATCCGCCCAGAAAAATCAGCGCCATGATAATTAGAAATCCATATTGCTCGAAAACAGCGAGAAATCTCCGCCCTTCAGGGGGAAGAAGATAGGCAAGGATTCGCGATCCGTCTAATGGGGGTATGGGAATCATGTTAAACAACGCCAGCAAGAGGTTGATAAGGACAAATATTCCGAGCAGATAGAAGAATGCATGAGTTAGCCACAGGCCATGCGTAACAGGAAAGAGCGCCAGCAGAAACCGTCCTGCAATCGTCGTGGCCAAAGCCAGCCCGACGTTGGTGAGCGGCCCGGCTATCGCGACATAGAACATCCCCTGATAAGGGTTGCGAAAGTACATCGGACTTACCGGCACTGGCTTGGCCCAACCGAAAACAGGCATGCGGAGAAGGACGAGGACGATTGGCACGAGCACGGTTCCGATCGGATCGATATGGGCCAGCGGGTTAAACGTCAATCGTCCTTGCGCGCGGGCAGTAGGATCGCCAAGACGAAAAGCGACGTAACCATGTGCATACTCATGGAAGACAATAGCGCTGAACACAGCGACTAATGATAATACGATATGCGATATCTCCATCTCGTTCTCCTTGGGCCCTTGTCGGCACGCATAACAGGAACTCGTAATCGTTCTCCAACCCGCGCCATCGCTGATCACGGTTAGCTGGTGCACGCAGGGTTGCTCAATTCAACTATAAGTGTATCCTCTTGCGAGAGTATTACCAACCCCGGAGGAGCTCCTTTCGGTTTACGCAGATATTTTACCTTGGTATAGCTTACTTCCACCTTCCCGGTTTGCTGCGCTTGTGAATGGCGCGCCGCCAGTCGGGCTGCTGCTTTGATTACTGCGTCCGGTATGTCGCGTTTATCACCTCGACTGATGATTACATGCGATCCTGGGAGACCGCGAGCGTGAAACCACAGATCATCAGGCGCAGCCTGGCGAATCAAGCGATCGTTCTGGACAGCGCTCTTGCCTACTCGCACAATGAATCCGGCGATATTATACACCCGTGGTGCGGTCTCTCTCCTCTCTCGGTTATGCCCGCGCCGTGGCCTCTGCCGACGTTCTTCAGCAAGTGAGACAGCCTCATCACTGGGCCAATCACCGGCGCGCAGACGAGCGAGCCCTGCCTTAAGGAGGACGATCTTCTGTTTAAGATCATCCAGTCGCCTGCGCGCCGTTGTTATCCCTCGTTGTAGTTTACGTGCCCGCAGGTAGAGACGTTGGGCATAGTCGACCGGTTGCACCTTGGGATCGAGCTTGATCTCTCTCTCCTTGCCGCTGTAGGGATCAACAATAATAGCATGGGTAGATCCACGCTTCAATTGATGAAGATTGGCCATTATCACGTCGGCCCTGCGGCGCAGCAGGTCAGCTTGCATCGCTTCGGCAACCCATCGTTCTACTTTCTCTGTGGCGCGACGATAGCGCTTTAGCTCCGCAGTGAAAAGAGAGGTGAGTTTAGCGTTGTGATCCTCTTCCTGGGCTGTTTTTTCTTGTGCTGCATACTCACGGTCAAGCGCAGCGGCAAAGGTCACTGTCTTCTCACCCTCTTCTTTCTTAATCAGCGGAAAGAAAGAGGCGCGTGTATCAGTCGGGTAGTAAAACGGCGCTGGTGAGTCAACCTGAGACAGAATCCGTTGAAAGATGGCAAAGGTCGACTCTCCTTCTCTATTGCCGGCGGTGATGATATAGTGCGCCGTTCTTTTATCGATCCCTGCTACGCGGGCGGCCAGTGTTCGGGTAGGGTCACCACTATCAATAATCTTCTCTATCTCTTTGCTGGTGAGACGATTCGGCTCGATCTTTACCTGCGCTGGAAGAGGGAGATAACATTTGCCGGGAGCGATCGGCCGCTTGCCTGCGAGTCGATGGTACAGAGCATCAATGATCTCTCCATCACGAAGAAGGATCAGATTGCCATTATTGCCGAGGAGCTCGCCGACCAACTGATAGGTAAAGATATCAGAGCCGATTTTCCGGGTAATCACAAACCGTACCACCCGTTCATACCCTTCGTGCATCATATCGATTATCCGGCCATGACGTAAGTATTTGCGCAGCAGCATACAGAAGGGTGATGGCGCAGTAGGATGAGGCAACGAATGCCGGGTGAGATGGATTCGCGCCTGGCGCGGGATGAGAAGGAGTCTTTGCTCTATACCGGCGTAGATATACAATACGAATCCGTCCGCATCGGTCTGCGCGATTTGTTTGATCAAGCCGTTGATAACGGTTGGTCGCATCTCTCTTATTGCTGCGGCTATTGCAATGCCATCCATCAGTTTATTAGGGTTATGAGATTCGTTAAGTTCAGAAAATCTTATCGACTCATTTTCCCATTTTCCGTTGAATTTCTCCTCGTGCTGTTGTTATAATTATACCGTGCCGGCGTAGCTCAGTGGTAGAGCAACGGTTTCGTAAACCGTAGGTCGGAGGTTCAACTCCTCTCGCCGGCTCATTACTGATCGGCGCGATCTTAAGCAAAAGATCATTAACTGCGCCGCATTCATTAAGGAGAAGTGAGGGATGATGGAAAGAGGAACATTTCGTGTAAAGAGTGGATTGGCCGAGATGCTCAAAGGTGGAGTGATTATGGATGTCACCACTACTGAGCAGGCGAAGATCGCCGAAGATGCAGGAGCAGTGGCCGTTATGGCGCTCGAACGTGTTCCAGCCGATATCCGCGCTCAGGGTGGAGTAGCACGGATGGCTGATCCAACGAAGATTAAAGAGATAATGACTACGGTCTCGATTCCGGTGATGGCCAAAGTGCGGATCGGCCATTTTGCCGAAGCACAGATCCTTGAGGCGTTGGAAGTCGATTATATCGACGAATCAGAGGTCCTTACTCCGGCTGACCAGCAATATCACATCGATAAGTGGGTTTTTACCGTGCCGTTCGTCTGCGGAGCGCGAGATCTTGGCGAAGCCTGCCGCAGAATTACGGAAGGAGCGGCGATGATCCGTACCAAAGGCGAGCCAGGGACGGGGAATGTTGTCGAGGCTGTAAAGCATATGCGCTTGATGAATGAACAGATTCGCGAAGTCCTTGCCGCGCCGGAAGAAGAGTTGATGCAGATGGCAAAAGAGATGGGAGCGCCGCATGAGATTCTCCTCCTCATTCGCCGTGAAGGAAAGCTGCCGGTCGTCAACTTTGCTGCCGGAGGGATCGCCACCCCAGCTGATGCTGCGATGATGATGCAGCTCGGATGCGATGGCGTCTTTGTCGGCAGCGGAATATTCAAATCGAGTGATCCTGCGGTGCGTGCACAGGCGATAGTAAGGGCGACTACGCATTACAACGATCCGAAGATTCTTGCCGAAGTAGCAGCGAATTTGGGAGAACCGATGGTCGGAATCAATATCGATGAAATCCCGCCGCACGAAATAATGCAGGTCCGCTAATGAGAATCGGTGTGCTCGCTCTCCAAGGAGCGGTGCGGGAACATCTTGCTGTAATCAATCATCTGGAGAAAGAAGGATCGATTGTAAAGAAGGCGGCTGATCTGGATAGGATCGATGGCCTCATCCTTCCGGGCGGTGAGTCGACCGCGATTTCGTGGTTGATGGATGAGGAATTGGAGCACAGACTCGGTCTGCTGGCGCGCGAGGGTTTGCCCGTCTTCGGTACTTGTGCCGGGATGATTCTCCTGGCTGATCAGGTCGAGGGAGGGAATGGCCGTCAGTTGAGTGCGATCGATATCACGGTGCGCAGAAATGCATTCGGCCGGCAAATCGAAAGCTTTGAGACAAAACTTGCTATCACGGGCATCGGTTCTGATGTGCCGGTGGTCTTCATTCGCGCCCCCTATATTACCCGCGTCGGTGATGGTGTTCAGATATTGGCGCGGTACATGCCGAACGGAAAAGCCACCTCTTCCTCTTTGGGATTCCCGGTGATGGCAAAGGAGAAGAACGTGTTAGTGTCAAGTTTCCATCCGGAACTGACAGATGATCTGCGCATCCATCGCTATTTTTTAGCGATGGTCGAAGCAGCAAATTAGGAGGTCGTTAAGATGAAAAAGATAACGATAAACGGTTTTGGTAGAATCGGGCGAGCCTTTTTGCGCGCCGTCAAAGAACGAGACGATCTACAAGTTGTGGCGATCAATGACATCAATCTGGATCCCAAGACAGCTGCGTACATGTTAAAGTACGATTCCGTATACGGCCGCTACCCAGGCGAAGTCAAGCCAGGAGAAGAAGGAATCATCATTGATGGCAAGCTCCTTCCATTACTTAATCAGCCCGATCCAACGAAGTTGCCATGGAAGGAACACGCTGTTGATGTGGTTATTGAATCGACCGGTGTCTTTTACAGCTTTGACAAAGCAGCGCTCCACCTCTCTGCTGGAGCGGCCAAGGTTCTGATCAGTGCGCCGGCAGGAGGAGAAGGGAAGGAGAAAATTCCCCAACTGGTATTCGGGGTGAATAATGACGCCTATGATCGTGATCTCCACTCTATCGTCTCTGCTGCTTCCTGTACGACCAACAGTTTAGCGCCGATTGCGATGGTCCTGGATAGAGAATTCGGTATTGAAAAAGGGTTCTTAACAACGATACACGCCTACACAGCCGGCCAAGGCCTTGTCGATTCACCGGCCAAATGGAAGACGATAGCGCGCGGACGTGCAGCAGCGATAAATATCGTTCCCACTACCACAGGTGCAGCCACTGCTACAGCCGTTGTCATTCCTGCTTTGAAGGGAAAGATGGATGGGATCGCTCTGCGCGTCCCTGTGCCTACAGGTTCGGTAACCGACTTTGTCGCCAAATTGAGCCGAACGGTCACAGCAGGCGAGGTAAACGAGGCATTGCAGCGCTACGCAATCGGTGAACTGCACGGAATATTGGCAACAGCTGATGTTCCATTGGTGTCGAGCGATTGTATCGGCGATCCTCATTCTTCGATCGTCGATCTTACTTCAACTCGCGTCGTGGACAATGATCTGGTAAAGATAATCGCCTTCTATGATAACGAATGGGGATATGCCAATCGGTTGATCGATGTGGCGCGTTTTCTCTAAAACCGTAAAGCGAATTGACTCTGTTGGAACGGGATTAGTCAGTCTCTTCTTCCCGCCTCGATGTTATTTATGCCGGGAAGAATTAGAGCGGCTGGATGTCATCTGTGACAACTGCCGCAATAGCTTGCCGCGGATAAGCGGACCTATGTGCACGGTCTGCGGTCAACCTTTAGTCGATGAGTTGATCGATCTGTGCCATTCCTGCGGAATCAGGCTGCGCCATTTTGACATGGTGCGCACGCTCGGCATTTACCGCGATGGATGGCAGCGATTGATCCAGGGCCTCAAATTTGAAGGCGAAAAAGCGATCGCCGGCGAACTATCGGCGCTGATGGCCGATTATCTGAAAGATAAAGATCCGTTCGGGGTTGTCGATACGTTTTCCTATGTCCCGCTCAATCGGCGCAGGCGCCGTCAGCGCGGGTTCAATCAAAGTCAGTTGTTGGCCAATAGCCTCAGTCGCACTTTCTCTATTCCAGTGGAGCACGGACTGCGAAAGATTCGCGCCACTCCACCGCAGACCGGATTATCCCGCCAGTTGCGGCGCAAAAGTTTACATAATGCATTCACATGCAGACCATCTACAGCAAAGGGCCGGACTGTGCTGATCGACGATGTATATACCACCGGCACAACAGTTGAAGAATGCGCCCAGGCGCTCAAAAGAGCAGGATACGAAAGAGTCTTCGTTCTTACCGTGGCTCGCACTTTATAGTTTATGACAAAATCAAATGAGGTGGCAATGGAAATCGAATCGCTTCCATTAGGTAATCTTTGGACCAATTGTTATCTTCTCCGCACCGATGATCTTGTGATCATTATCGATCCAGGAGCAGCCACCGATGAATTATTCAAATTAATCGGTGATGGGGGTGTTGATATGATCATCAATACCCACGGTCATTTCGACCATGTCGGCGGCAATCGTATCCTTAAAGAGAAGTATGGGGCAAAGATACTTCTCCACCAAGCTGACTTAGCGCTCTTTCACGAGACAGTCTCGCCGGAGGTCAAGGTAGATCAGTTCATCGACGAAGGCGATAAGATCGGGGCAGGGATGCTGGAAGTAATGCATATGCCCGGCCATTCCCCCGGCAGCATCATCCTTGTCGGTACCAACGTCATCTTTTGCGGCGATCTCATCTTTGCCGGTTCGATCGGACGGACTGATTTTCCCGGAGGATCACCGGCCGATATGGCCGCGTCGCTGCAGCGGTTGGCTGCTCTTCCAGGCGACTACACCCTTTATTCCGGCCATGGCCCGGCAACGACATTGGCGAAAGAACGAGCGATGAATCCGTTTCTGAATGCGGGGTGAATCATTAGTGGCAGAGTGTGTTAAGCGCATAGGACCGATGGAGTTATGATTTTTTTGAAGACACAAGGCCACTTCGGTGATCTGGGCGACCTGCGACCGTCTATCAACTCAATGGAGCGGAAACCACTCCGCGGCTTCGCTCTCTTACTCGCTGGGCTCGCCTACGGCGGCCCCTCGACAAGGGTCTGTTCATGTGGTGCTCGTTACAAGGAGAACAAATCATGAAAATATTAGTAATCTTTTATTCATTTGAAGGAAACACAAAGCTAATTGCCGAAAATATTGCAGAAACAATCAATGCGGATATCCTTGA
>DOHL01000149.1 GCA_003535305.1 Candidatus Acetothermia bacterium | reverse complement strand
GACAGGTCTGTGGTTAATTATTTGAGTGGTTAGTTTTTTGACAATACTAGACAACCCAAAAGGAGGGAAAAATGATCAATCAAAGAAGACTGACAAAGATGTTGGTTTTAGTACTTTGCGTTACTTTTATGTTCAGCCTGACCGTGATAGGCGGTGAGGGGTCGGGACCACTCCGTGATCTTGTTTTGGCGACAACGACCAGTACCTACGATTCAGGATTACTGCACATCTTAAATCCGGTCTTTGAAAATCTGTTTGCGGTGAGGGTGAAAGTGATCGCTGTCGGAACCGGCGCTGCATTGGAGTTGGGGCGGCGGGGAGATGTAGATTTGGTATTAGTCCATGCCCGCACAGCCGAGGATCGCTTTATGAAAGAAGGGTACGGCATCAACCGTCGCGACGTAATGTTCAATGATTTTGTCATTGTCGGGCCGGCCGATGATCCGGCGATGATTTACGGAACGTTGGATGTTGCTGCGGCGTTACAGCAGATCGCTGCGCATGAGGCGCTCTTCCTTTCGCGCGGTGATAATTCAGGGACTCATATGCGGGAGCTGTCCCTCTGGGCAAAGGCAGAAATCGAGCCGATCGGCCGCTGGTATAAAGCAAGCGGAAGAGGGATGGGAGATACGCTCATCCAGGCAGACTTGATGGGCGCCCATACATTGACCGACCGCGGAACCTGGCTGGCACTGCGCGATCGGCTCGATCTGGTCATTCTGGTGGAAGGTCCGCTGCGCGGCGGCGACGCGCGTCTCGCCAATCCTTATGGAATCTTAGCGATCAACCCCGCTATCCACCCCCATGTCAACCATATTCTTGCGATGGCGTACGTCGGGTTTATAACCTCGCCATTAGGACAGGAATTAATCGCCGGCTTCAGGCGCAATGGCGAACAACTCTTCTTCCCAGGGGCATTACAGCGAGAGCCTAATTTCGCCCAGTTCGTTCCTGAAGAACATCTGCGTGACGGCAATAGCGACTAAATAGACCGGTGGAATCACTTCATTTCTTATGGGTAAGCCTTGCGCAGGCGGTATTACTCCTCTTGCGGCTCGATCCTCCGCTGCTGAGCATTATAGCTGTCTCGCTGCGCGTTTCGTTTACCGCGCTGCTTATCGGTGGAGCGATCGCTGTTCCAGTAGCCGTCCTTCTTACAAGCAAGGACTTTCCCGGTAGTCGGTTCCTGCGCACGCTCATTAATGCCGGCATGGGGTTGCCGGCGGTGATCGCCGGGGTGGGAGTATTGCTGCTGTTAGCAACACGAGGGCCGCTCGGAGGATTCAATCTCCTCTGGACGCCGACAGCGATGGTCATCTCACAGACCGTCCTTATCACCCCCCTGATCACCGGAGTGATGATCTCTTCCCTGCTCGGAGTGAATAAGCGGGTAAAGGATGCAGCAGTCAGCTTAGGGGCGAATCGCGCCCAACGCGCCCTCGTCATCCTGCGTGAGGCCCATTACGGGATGCTTACCGCCCTCATGGCCGGGTTCGGCCGTGCTATCGCCGAAGTCGGCTCGGTGATCATGGTCGGGGGAAATATTGCTTGGGCGGATGGCATCTCCCACACCCGCACGTTGACCACGGCAATGGTGCTGGAGGTGCGGCGAGGCAACTTTGAGCAGGCACTTGCATTGGGAATGATTCTGTTGACGCTCGTTCTCATTGTCAACGGGATAGCGATCCGGATACAGCGGCGGGCCGGACGATGATCAGCGTTGAGAATCTCTGTTTCGGCTATAAACCTGACCAATCGATCCTCAATGGGATAAACTTTTCCGTTGCTCGTGGCGATGTTTTTGCTCTGATGGGGCCGAGTGGAAGCGGCAAGACGACTATTCTTCGTCTCCTCGACCTATTCATTGTGCCGCGGCAAGGGAGCATCCTGCTCGATGGGGTCGATCCGCAGCAACTGACTGGAAAGGAACGATTGGCAATGAAACGCCGGATGGCAATGGTCTTCGAAGAACCAGCCCTGTTCAATGCTTCTGTAGCAGCGAATATCGCCTATGGCTTGAAAGTACGGCATGAGAAGCGAGCAACGATCAACAACACCGTCCAGGAGATGCTTGCACTCATCGGTCTGCAGAAGATGGCACGAAAGTCCGCGCTCCTCCTTTCCCGCGGAGAGGCGCAGCGAGTTGCATTAGCGCGAGCGATGATCGTGCGTCCGGAGATATTGTTCCTCGATGAGCCGACAGCGAACCTCGATCCACACAACGTCGGCCGGATTGAGGAACTGATCAGAACGGTGAATAAGCGGTTTGGCACGACGATCGTGATGGCGACGCATAATATGGGCCAAGCACGAAGAATCGCCACTACCGTCGGCTTTCTCTACGCCGGTCAACTTGTGGAATGGGGTGATACCGAGACCCTCTTCACTGCAGCAGCTGACGAACGTACCACAGCGTTCATCTCCGGCGAGTTGGTCTGTTGAGAAAAATAGCCGTCAATAGTCAGTGATTAGCGATCGACGAACAGTTAAGAACTGATAGCCGCTTCTTTCCGCTCTTCCAATTGGATTGAATTTTTCGCTGAAGAATATGTGCTTTCTTTAGGAGTCTCTGATCTCTTGGCCGGCGACTACAAAGATCGTGGTGTCGCAGTCATATTGACACAGAGGGATTTCTCAGATCATCAAGGAGCTGATCGACGACCTACTCGAATTGGGAGAGAGCGAGATAGAGAGGGACCCTCTCTTTGAGGCCATCGGGATGGGCAGAGGGGAGGGCACGGTGTGGCCAGGGAACATGACAAGATCCTCTATAGAAAACGCCAATAATCACGAGCCTTATGTCACCAAAGAGGCAGAAGAGGAAGAGAGCGACCCGCCGTGTCCCGGAGATTTTCGTTGATACTGGCGGGTGGTATGCTCTGGCCGATGAGAGTGATCCAGATCACCTTCGGGCGAGGGATTGGTTTAAGCAAAACAGACTCCCCTCATTACCACCGATTATTATCCTCGATGAGACTTTGACCCTGATCAGGACCAGCTTAGGGTATGAGGTCAGCTTTCAGCAGTCAGCAAAGGAGGGGATAGGAATAAGATTCCATCCCCCAGGG
>DOHL01000070.1 GCA_003535305.1 Candidatus Acetothermia bacterium | reverse complement strand
ATGTCGCAATTCCGATCGGCACACCGATAGCGGCAAATCCTATCTCTTCTGCTCCCACCAATACGGGGAGCATGGTTACCGCTGCCGTTATTTTTCTGATCTTTGCTGGATCATACCCTGCTTGCGTCAATCGCTGCTCAGTGATTACACTCGTCAATTCTCGTTGCAACTCGCCCATTTCCAACATCCCGATATCGCGTACATGTAGATGTACGATATTGGTCGTAAGGATTTCGCTACCGATTACAAGCAGTCCGTCAATATCGCCTGCTTCTACCTGCAGCCGCAGCTCATCGGGCGCTATATCAGGCTTAAAGAGTTGCACCGAAGTATCGACCAGACGGAGCGATAGATCAGCGTAGATCAGGCCGCTTTCATCGACTACTGCGATCCGGCGGACCTGATCGCCAGTCAGATGTACAATCAAAATCGGTATGCCGGCGAGAAATCCAATCATCAGCGGAATGACGACTGTCATCACGAGAAATTGCTTCGTCATCAGATTCTGACGCAGTTCCCATTTCGCCACTTTGAATAGATCATTATTCTTCATCTGTTACTCCTTTCCACTGTGCTGACAAATATATCATGGAGCGGCGGCCGTTCGATCGTGATCTCTTCGATCGCTAAATCCTCAGGGATGGTGCGCAGAAATTGATTCGGTTCAACTCCATGCGGAAGTTTGAACTGGACTTCATCTTCAGAGAAGGTAAGGTCTTTTATAAGCGCGCTCGTTTGGAGGAAGGAGCGATCACCGTTAAAGCGCAGACGGACCAGATTCTCGCCATGGGCTTCCTTGATCTCTGACAGATCTCCGTATAGGACCTGTTCTCCTTTATTGATTAAAAAGATACGGTCGCATAAGACCTCTACCAGATTCATCTGATGCGATGATAAAAGGACTGCCAACCCTTGGTCGCGCAATTGGCGGATGAACCCCTGGAAGAGATCCTGGTTGACCGGATCGAGACCGGCGAACGGCTCGTCAAAGAGAATGAGATCCGGTTTGTGGAGGATCGCGGCGACAAACTGTACTTTCTGCGCCATCCCTTTCGAGAGTTTACTGATCTTATGCCGGGCCCAGTCGGTCAAATTGAGTTTATCGAGCCACTCGAGAGCGCAACGCCGGGCTTCTTGGGGTGCGATTCCTTTCAATTCAGCAAAGTAAATCAACGTGTCAAGAACTTTGGCGTCAGCGTAGAGACCGCGCTCCTCCGGCAGATATCCGATACGAGCTCTGTCCAGTGGACCAAAGCGGCCGTTAGAGCGAAAGAGAATCTCGCCTTGATCAGGTTGTAGGATCCCCATAATCATCCGGATGGCCGTCGTCTTTCCTGCTCCATTAGGGCCAAGCAGTCCGAGCACCTCTCCTGGATAAGCAGCCAGTGAAATCTCTTTGACCGCTTCAATACTGTTAAACCGCTTGCGAATACTCTCCACTCGCAATGCCGGGTCAATCGTCTGTTCCATTAATATCCTCCTGCGGAAAATTTACTCTTTAACCGATTGTCTCTTACTTTTTCCCTTATCTTAACCTCGAATTTGCCTTGATCTCCGGCCTTGCTTCGCCCTTTACCCTAAACCCTCGGATTTGGGACCTTTGACCTCCGGTCTTGCTTTGCAACAAGACTCTTTCTATTCCTTCCCTAATTCCTTTGCCTTCTGGTATGCTGCGATGACTGCTTGTGTCAAGGTTGCCCGCAAGCCGCCTTCCTCAAGACGGAATAAGCCGGCAGCGGTCGTTCCTCCCGGGGAGGTCACCATATTGCGGAGCTCGGAGAGGTGCTTATCACTTACCTGGGCAAAGCGCGCCGATCCGAGAAAGGTTTGTAGTACAAGTTCTGATGCTGTTTTGCGCGGTATCCCGATATGCACCGCAGCATCAGTCAGCGCTTCTGTGATCAAGAAGACATAGGCCGGCCCACTTCCACTGATCGCAGTGGCCATATCAATATACTTTTCAGCATCAAAATAGATCTCCTTGCCCATTGCAGCAAGGATCGTGCAAACTATACTCTTGTGACCTGGCGGTACCGTCTCTGTAGCTGTCCACACACTCATCCCTTCTCCTATTTGAGACGGGGTATTGGGCATCACTCGGATTATTGCATCATGGTCCAGATGTTGCTTCAGAGTGGCTATTCCTACTCCGGCGAGAATAGAGATAACCGACTGATCCGGTCGCAGCTCCCGGCGCAGACCAGTGGCCACTTTCCGAATAACCTGTGGCTTGACTGCCAGAATTACAATATTTTTTCCTTGAATAGCACGGCAATTATCAGGAGTGCACCCAATCCCATATCGTTCCCCCAAGATCTTGAGTCGATCCTGATCGATATCACTCACCGTAATCGCCTCCGGGCTGAGAGCTCCTTTGGTTATAATCGCGCTGATGATCGCCTCAGCCATCATTCCGCCACCGATAAAAGCGATCTTCATAATAATTTGTTCCTCCATCTTTAATGGTAACCGTTCACGGTTGTCGGTTCACAGTTAACGGTTGAAGGAAATATAAAAATACAAGGAAATTATAGGCGCTTCCTTTAACTGATAACTGTGAACGATTTCTATCAAGAATTGAAGTCAATTTCAAAAACGCTTGCAACGTGTAACCGTTCACGGTTGTCGGTTCACAGTTCACAGTTTTTTCAATGAACTATGCAACGATTGAAGCATTTTGGATATTGATAACGGTTACCGTTGCGATTACGAATTTCCCTTAGTGTTCATGCTTCAGGTCACCATCCACGGTGCCCCGGACCCGCTCCCTTTCTTCAGTAAAATCAAATCCGGTCCAGATACCAATGGAGCCAAGTATCGAGTCCTGAGGATGATACTCACGAAAAATTTTGTAGTAGTAAGCTGCCTCCCGACTATTGATCACTGCCTGGGGATTCTCCTCCTTGATGCGCTGATACTCATCTTCACTTACCTCCATCTCCGCCAGTTTCTCCCCCAGGTCCTCGCAGCCTGCTCCTTGAGTATATTGCACCTTGTAGCGCCACAGTATATCGTTGGGAAGATAATTTGTGTTCTCAAATGCCTTGCGCAAAATCCACTTCTCGACCTTATCTCCTCCATCTTCGGACTCACGCATCTTGAGCTCAGGATGAATACTCATGGCAAGATCAATCATCGATACATCCAAGAAAGGAACCCTCAACTCCAGATTGAAATACATCCCCATTCGGTCAGCTCGCTGCAAATTGATGTTATGGAGAGTGCCAATACAGCGCCGGGCCTCCTTATTGAGCGCATCCATAGAATAGTGCTTCATATAATGATAGCCGGCGAAAATCTCGTCCGCCCCCTCTCCCGTTAACACTACAGTCACGTAATTGGCAGCCAGTTTGCAGGTGAAATAGCAGGGGACGGCACAACGTACCAGTGACGGATCGTAGCTTTCCAGCTTCCTGATGACGATCGGTAACGCCTGATAATATTCTTCCTCGGTGAAGATCAATTCATGATGCGTCGAGCCGATATGCTCTGCCGCAATTCGAGATGCCTTAACGTCATCGCTTACCTCCCCGGACTTATCTTGCATGCCGACCACGAAGGTATGAAGATTGGGGATTTCCTCGGCCGCGATGGAAGCTATTAGACTACTATCGAGGCCGCCACTGCAGAAGGAGCCCACATGGATTTCCCTGTCCGCCAGCAGCCTTTTCTTAACCGCCTGGATAAAGGTTTCTCGAATCAGCTTGCAGGTCTCTTCGATGTCCGTGAGCAGATGGTCTTGGATCTCCGGGATCTGGTAGTATTGCACAAACCCCTCCTTGGGGGTGTAGTAGTGCCCGGCCGGGAATTCGTGAACCTGATCCACACCTGCCAGAGTCATAGCTCCCAGTTCAGAAGTGAAGTAGAGTTTATCGCCCACATAGCCGTAATATAGCGGTTTGATGCCAATGGGGTCGCGGGCCAACATAAAGTCATCACCGTCAAAGATGGCAAAGGCGAACATCCCATCAAGGTCCTTCACACATTCCGGCCCCTTCTCCTTGTAAAGATGGAGAATAACCTCGGTGTCGGATTTCGTCTTGAACAGATATTTGGGAGTGAGGGATTGCCTCAGATCACGGAAGTTATAGATTTCGCCATTGCAAATGATCCCTGCTCTTCCATCGTTCGCCAAAATCGGCTGATGCCCCCCGATCACGTCGACTATAGATAGCCTGGTGTGACCAATCACGATATTATTGAAAGCGTGAATGCCCCGATCATTTGGCCCTCGATGAGGCAAGGCATCCAGCATACGATTGACAGTTTCCTTATCTTGCGCCCCAAAGCACCCTGCTATACCGCACATGAATATCTATCTCCTGTCATTTATCTCTCTTACCCTCTAGACAAGATAACCATTACTCCGTTCGGGTAAATTCAAAAT
>DOHL01000049.1 GCA_003535305.1 Candidatus Acetothermia bacterium | reverse complement strand
GGCTATGAACCCTACTCGACAGAATGACAGCCGGCGTCGGATTCGTGGATTATCGAGTCTAATTGGCAACACACCTCTTCTGGCAATCGAATTCATGTTTGGGGGGCGGAAACGCACGCTCTACGCCAAAGCTGAGAACCTGAACATGACCGGGAGCATCAAGGATCGAATGGCTTTCCATATCTTGGAGCAGGGTTACGCAAGGGGCCTCCTCAAACCGGGCGATTCGATTGTTGAAGCTACGAGCGGCAATACAGGCATCGCCTTTGCAGCGCTCGGTCGGGCGCTGGGCCATCCGGTGACAATATTTATTCCGAACTGGATGAGTGGGGAGAGGATCGATCTTATCCGTAGTCTGGGGGCAGAGATAGTCCTTGTAAGCCGGGAAGAAGGTGGTTTTCTCGACAGCATCCGCCGTGCTGAGGAGTTGGCCGAAACCACGGAAGGGGCTTTTCTTCCCCGCCAGTTCTCGAATGAAGATAATATAGAAGCCCATTATAGAACGACGGGGCCTGAGATCTGGTGGCAGTTGAAATTTCGTTCTCTTTCTCCCGATGCCTTTGTCGCTGGTGTCGGGACGGGAGGCACAATAATGGGAGCAGGACGTTTTCTTATGGAGAAGTGTCCTCCCATTGAGATTCGTCCTCTGGAGCCGTCCAATTCTCCGACACTGTCGACGGGTCACAAAGTGGGGAAACACCGCATCCAAGGGATATCTGACGACTTCATCCCGCCTATCTTGGACTTGGAAGAGCTGCATGAGGTAGTCAGTGTGGATGACGGTGATGCCATTCTGATGGCACAAAAGCTCGCCGCCGAGTTGGGGCTGGGGGTTGGAATTTCGTCGGGGGCAAACTTCCTGGGGGCCTTGATGGCTCAGGAGGAGATAGGTCGGGATGCAGTTGTAGTTACCGTTTTTCCGGACGACAACAAGAAGTATCTCAGCACGGACCTCTTGCGAGAGGAACCTACAAAGGATAGCTTCCTTACGCCTCACATCAAACTTCTGGAGGTTAGAGCGTTCAAGCGAGTGTGCCACACTTGCTGTGATCCACAGGAGTGTATGGCTATAGCCTCTCTAGATATTGCGGAAGAAGGATCTTTGCCCCATTGCCCGAGACGGATCTGAGCCGGGAATTGGAATCCAGGGGCATTGACCCCTGGTATATATGCGTTGACCTACGCGAACAGGCTCAGGCGGACAACGCTCCTACGCAAGAGAACGAGCTTGACAAAACAAAGGAGGGCCACATGTTTGTTTACCCAAACAGAGTGAGGGTTATCTTGTAAGCGTTCAGTTTGTAGGGGCGATTCGAAGGCTCTGTGCCGCCCATTCCAAGGCTCTGTGCCGCCATTGCAATACGCCCCTACTCCGAACCACAGCATGCCTGCCCTGCACAATTACTGTGCAGGGCCTGCCCTGTGCAGTCCTACTTCACGGGGCCGTGCCCCTACTGACTTTCTTTCTGCTTTCTTTGCTGGCCGCTGACAGCTTTACCCGAACAGAAATAGTTGTGTAAGAAGCAGATTTATAGTATTTTAATTTAATCTTGGTTTTTCTGCGTTAGTCCTATTAACTGGATATGATTTAATATCACGCAAAAATCAAATGGAGGAAGTGATGGCACAGCGACAACTGGATAGTTCGCAAATTAGCGATCTGTGGCGCAAAGCGCTCGCTTTGCTGAATGATCGTGTTCTCAAAGCGTGCCTCCCGCAAAGCTCAAAGCACGTCACTCTGGGAGAAGATACTGTCAAGATCAAGGTGGACAGCGAATTTAAGAAAGAGTACTGCTATCAGAAACTGGCTAAATTAGAGAAGATAGTGGGAAAAACATTGGGAAAACGCTACGTCATTATCACAGAACTGCCTTTGATCGAAGAACTCGATCAAGTAGAAGAGGAACGCAAGCTTCACTCCAAGATAACTGCATCAGAGATTGAAGGCAGCCAAATAGAAGAGAAACGCAAACTTCATACCAAGATAGCTGTATTAGGGGTTGGAGACGGCGGGGTAAACGCGGTCAACAGGATGAAAGAACAAGGGCTCCGCGGCGCCAAATTGATCGCGCTCGATACCGACCGTCAAATCCTGAGCATCTCCTCAGCCAACAAGAAATTGCAAATAGGAGCGGGTATCACTGCCGGCAGGGGGACGGGAGGCGATCTCAAGAAAGGCGAATTGGCAACAGAAGAATCTCGCTGGGAAATCTCATCCCTTATCGAAGGGATGGATCTCATTTTTCTTGCCTGCGGTCTCGGCGGAGGAACAGGAACCAGCGCTACTCCTATGATCGCCCAGATCGCGAAGGAAGCAGGAGCATTGACAATCGGGGTAGTCACGCAACCATTCGCCTTCGAGGGGACGATCCGCCAACAGAGAGCCGAGCAAGGATTACTCAAATTACGCCAGACCGCCGATGTAACGATTGCAATCTTCAATGATCGTTTATTGGAGACAGCTCCCAAAGGATTATCGATGATTCAAGCATTTGAGCTCGCTGACAGTGTCTTATACCAGGGAGTACGCGGCATCTCTGATTTAATAACGATTCCGGGAATCGTTAATCTTGATTTCGCCGACATCCGCAGTGTTCTCGCCAATACAGGAACAGCAATGATGGGAATGGGTGAGGCGCAAGGAGAACAACGTGCCCTTACCGCAGCGAAGTTAGCATCTTCCAACCCACTTCTTGACGGTGGATCGATCCGCGGAGCACAGAAATTGATCATGAATGTAACCGGTGGAACAGACATGAGTTTAGCAGAGGTGACCCAAGCCGCTGATCTGATCCGCAAAGCGACTGCGACCGAATGTGAAGTTGTCTTCGGTGCAGTGGTAGATGAACGACTGGCTGGCCGTCTGCAAATTACGATTATTGCTACCGCATTTCAAGCGGTCACTGAAAAACCTCTTCGTGACTACCGCAAGAAGCGCGAGCGAATATCAACAGTCAATCTGGAGATCCCGACCTTCTTGCGCCGCCAACAGCAAGAAGAGAAAGAGGCGAAGAAAGAGACCGGCCCTACACAGTAATTGTGCAGGGCAGGGAAAAATCGACTGCCGACTGAATAATTCCTCGTTTTTAAGGCTTTACCGTTTATCCTGTCTTGGGGCATACCTCGGTAGGTAAACTCTAATGTCATGTCACACTTGATATGTTAGATAGAATGTGGTATAATAACTTCCAGAAAAGGAGGTTCATCATGTCAAATATGAAGTATCGACTCGCGCTATCGCAGGAGGAACGGTTTGAGCTTGAGGCTATTTTATCGAAGGGTAAGCACGCCTCACAGAAAGTACTCAACGCACTGATTCTTCTGAACTGCGACGAGAATGCGCCGAAGCCATGAACATTAAGAGAAGAGGATGTAGCAGACGTGCTGAAAGTCAGTGCCATGAAGCTGTACCGACTTAAGCGACGCTTTGTGAAGGACGGTCTACAGATCGCATTAAATGGATACAAAGGTCAAAGAATATATAAGAAGAAAGCCGATGGCAAGCTTGAGGCGCACCTTGTTGCACTCAGCCGTAGTAAGCCACCTTTAGGGTGTGTAAGATGGTCGTTGCGACTGCTTGCGGATAAGGTTGTGGAACTGCAGTACATTGATAGTATTTCGCATGAAACGGTTCGCCGTGTTCTAAAAAAAACGAACTTAAGTCTTGGAAAAAGATTGGATAGGTCATCCCGCCAACAGAAGACGCAGAGCTTGTAGCCCGAATGGAAAAGGTTTTGAGCGTATACAAGCGGCCCTATGATCAGAGATTCCCGGTGGTTTGCATGGACGAATCGCCGCGCCAGTTGATTGACGAGGTAAAGACGCCTATTCCCTGCGGCCGGGGCGCTATGACTGTGTTAGATAACGATTGGTTAGGCGTCAATCAATCGCCCTTTAGGTTGTGGGATTGGGCGATTTAATTCTCTGGCGGATTCAATCCACTCTTCAATAACAACTTTAGCGTTTGCAATGGCTTCCTGATATGTTTTCCCGTCAGCCATACATCCATGCAACTCAGGTACTTCAACAATAAATGCCTCGTCTTCCGCGCTCCAAAAAATGATTACTTGATACTTACTCATCATTTCCCTTAATCCGTTCGTCAAAGCCAAACTTATTCAGCAACTGGCATATATCTGAGAAAGATATATTAGCATCAGATGTTCCACCTAGAATTTTTGTTACTAACTTTTCATATGTCCCCATTTTACTTTCCCATTTTACATAGTAGTTAGTTCACCATGTCAAGTATTATCCGTATGGCTAACGAAAAACTCAGTCGCCCGCCGGAGCGCCCCTGCAGGCAGGTCGGCTGAAGCGAGGGTTAGGCAGCTTGTTCGTGCATGAACAACCTCTCCAGACGGCCTTAACAAATACCTCTATCGCTTAGCTTCCCACCGCCATCAACACTTGCTTTGCTTTCTCCGGCAGTTCCACAGGCACAAACATGGACGCCGGATAGAGATACCCGTCAAGTCCTGATAGATCTTCATCTACGATGCGAAGCACATTATGCGACTCCGCTTCTGGATCCGGCAGTCTACGGTACACTTTGCCGACAATCAGGCTTGCCGGATTACTGTCATTGTTGATACAGATAACAAATTCGCTCATCATATCACCCTCTTAATCTTGAGATCCCTACGGCCTATGCCGTGTGCTTCGTACCAGTGTGTCTCAACCTCACATATTGTACTATCCGCCAATTCCACAGTGGCTATGCCTTTCATCTTCCGCCAATGTCCTCGGCCATAAGCGCGGTCCAGATAGCGTCGAATGTACACGCCTCGGCCCGATGCAATGGTATCGACGCCCCTGATTTCGCTAAGGATATTGAATCTCGGGTTCATGCATCTACTCGCGTGTAAATTCGAGTGAGAGAAATCCTTTGCTTGTCCTCTTCAATGGATGACGTACTCTCTTGGACTCTATCTGAATCCTAAATCGCGAGAGAACAATATGATCCATTTCTTGGGATTTTGAACTGCCCCAAAGGGGCCACCTCTTCCGAGCGAAGTCTCGGACGAGGCGTAGCCATTCCTGTTGGCAAAGTATGGCATGCCCCCCAGCAAAAATCAAACGGTGGACCTGCGTGCGCCAGGCCCTCACAGCCCTATGAGTCAACGGATACGAGCTCATAATCCCGCCAGCCCAAGCCTATCTCCTCCCCATATCGCAGTTGCAC
>DOHL01000021.1 GCA_003535305.1 Candidatus Acetothermia bacterium | reverse complement strand
TACTGCATGCCGCGCAAGTTGTCTTGCCGGAAATACTTCCCAGCAAAGGAGTGGTTGTAACCACTAGAAAGAAGCTACCTCAACGACGCAAAAAGCGGTAGCCCATGCGGTTTTTCTGCCACATATTGCTGCCGTCAAGAGGTGGAACATCCGTTAAGACTGCTCCCTTGTTGGCAGGGGCGACGAGCGCTGCGTAGCGGGCCAAAAAGCCCTCGGTCACCCCGGACGGGGACGGTTTCCAGCCTTCCCGGCGGCGAGTCATCTCCTCTTCGTCGATGTGAACCGCCAGCCGCTTGTTGGGGATGTCGAGTTCGATCTTATCTCCCTCGTTGATCAGGGCGATAGGCCCTCCGCCGGCTGCCTCCGGGCAGATGTAGCCGACAGCGGCCCCGCGCGAAAGTTCACTCGCCGCGTGTATCGCCGATGTGCCTCATCGATCGTCCGCCGTAACCCATCTTCTGATTCCGGCACTGCAATCAGGTGAACGTGGTTCGGCATCAGATAATAGGCCCATACTTCCACCTTGTAACGAAAACACCATCCCGCCATCAAAGATAGGTACACCCGATAGTCCTCGGCGCAGAAAAAAGTCTCCTACCGACGATTCCCACGTTGCGTTATGTGATGAGGAGACTAGGGGAGCCACTACCCGCGCAATTCTTACCATATCTTGAGCTTACTCTTGTCTGTGCCTACAAGCAAAAGATAAGTATGGTGTCCCTGGAACTTCTGAGGCCCGCGTTACCCACTGCGGCGAAGCCGCAGGTCAGGTGCAGCGTGGGTTGGGCGGCGCCCACCAATGCCCCACAAGAGACCTGCACATTTCAACCGGATCTCCCATCATCCTTGGCTCTGCCATAGCCGGGTGATAGACGCTCCACCACTCTCCATCTGCAATTCGTAAACATCGGGCATTGTCAACGCCTTCCAGAAAACGTAATCAATACGCGGATCATAGAGCTGCAACACCAAGGCCATCAGGTTGCCGTGCGTCGAGAGAACCAGATGCTCTCCAGAATACTGCTCCCGCAATCGCTGCACAACAGCTACTCCCCGCCACTGTGCAGCAGCAGTGGTCTCGCCGCTAGGATGTGTATTGGATAGATCTCGCCATGTCTGCTTCACTGCTGCAAAGAAATCGTTGACACTCGGCCCATCGCCCAGTTTTCGCTCCCGCAGCTCAGGCTCGTTGTGGACAAGCAGACCTAGCCTGTCGGCCAGTGGGCTGACCGTTTGTCGGGCGCGCTGGAAAGGACTTGAGTAGATCCTGGTGATTGGAGAATTGCAGAGCATATCTGCCACTCGTTGGGCATCTTCTTGCCCCTTGGATGAAAGCGGCCGCTGCTCATCTGGCGTCCAGTCAGCGTAAGCATGACGTATCAAGTAGAAGACAGTCATAGGATGATATCCAGTAGCACCAACAACACGCGCCGCCCAACGATTAAGCTCACCTGCCGCCAACACTATAGGGCACAAAACTTTAAAAAAACCACACACTGTTGACGGTCAGGTGCAGCGATTTGTTAGCTGGTCATACCGTGCAGATATGGTCGTATTTCAATATCCTTTCGTCTGTTGTCAATAATTCAAGGTTATAAACTTGAGCCGTAGCAACAATAATCTGGTCGGCTGGATCACGATGGAAATTACCAGGTAGTTTTGTTGATACTATTGCAATTCTGGGTGTTAGCTCGATCAACTGTACACCTGGCAAGGTTGTTGCAGCTTCCATCCACTCTTCGATTGGACATGCCAATTTCAATCTGTTATACTCCACCAGTTTAGCCACTTCCCAACACGATATGGCGCTTACTCCTAAACCATCTGCCCTATGGTGTTCTATAACCTGCCTGTGTTACTCAGTGAGTTGGCCACTCTCATCTGCGAACCAGATCCAAATGTGCGTGCCCAGTAGTATCATCGCAGCAACTCCCAATCATCTTGGGCTACGGGTTCTGTAGGATTGATATACTCGATTACTTTGCCACGCAAGGGTGAAGGAGCTGATTTACGCACCGCTTCCTTCTGGCTTAAGACGATGATCTCGACCAATTCGCCCTCTCGGAATGGGAGAGCATTGAGGTGTACTACCCCGTTTGCCGCAACCCTTTTTTCAACTCGATAAGCTTCCATTAATAACCTCCCTTCTCATGCATTATCCTGAGCCACCTAACGACCAAGCTCACCTGCCGCTATGGAGCGCAGCGGAATAGCGGTCAGGTGCAGCGTCTTGTTAGACAAGCCATTTTTTTGTCATTTCTTGTTCCTTGTCAGCGTCTCTTTTCCTTCTCCTAACCCAATCGGTTCGCTACAAAGTCTTGGTATTCAGAAAATAGTTCCCAAGTTTCAATATAGCCGAAGAACTTTAATTCTAAATCTTTACCATCCATTACAGCATCAATTTTTTGAGTTTTCCAAAAGACAGGTAAAAGACTTTTTGTCATGCTTCTTAAACTCAAACTTGAAATTATGAGAAAGACAATTCCTAATCATTCGTGCAAACTGATACCATGGTTCCGCTTTGAATTTAGACACCTGCTTTGTTTCATAACAGTAGTTCTTGATAAGCTCGAAAGACTCCTTGATAAGAGCTCGAATCTGCGAAGTGAGAAATTCTTTAACAGCAATATCGCGGTCAGTAGGTTTAATTAGAAGGTTCTTGACCTGTTTGAATTCAACCGTGTAAGCCCCAAATGTTGCATTACTCGTATCTAAAATTGGATAGATTTTTTTTGTTTGAGAATAGAGAAATTGCCGCCAGTCCAAGAATATAGTTGTTCTTGGCATTTTCTAACTGACATATAAGTTCGTTTTTTGTCATAACTACCACAACAAACCATTTTTATG
The DNA here is from genome assembly GCA_003535305.1 of Candidatus Acetothermia bacterium. Classification (GTDB taxonomy): domain Bacteria; phylum Bipolaricaulota; class Bipolaricaulia; order UBA7950; family UBA7950; genus UBA7950. Next base: position 1,831 of record DOHL01000021.1, on the reverse strand, counting down.
CAGGCTAGCCCGTATCAGTGGTGGTATTTCGTGCCATCCGCATGGTTGAGTGTTAGGCGTCTTCTTCTTTGTATTTGAATGTATACCCACCATGAGTTTTTCTTTTACCATGTAAGCAGCTATTAATATGGCCAAAATCTAATTTTAATGCACTCGCACATTCTCTTTGTGCGAGCCATTCACCAATGAGTTCTCCATCTTTGTAAACAAGAAAAGGTTTAGCGCCTCGCTGAATTGAATGCTTCCTTCTATTATCAGGATATGATAGATATTCCCTCATTCCCGTAGCCGCTTTTCCTCTTTCTGATTTTTTCTTATATCGTTTTCTCATAAACTTGGAATGCTCAAATGCTTGAGCCGGATTTTCTTCATGAGCCTTTTTATTTACTAAAGATTGTTTTATTCTATTATTTGGATCTCGAAAAAATTTTTTCCTTCTTTCTGAATTTCGAATACACCATCCTTTATCGTGTTTTAAACCAAAGGTCCCTTCGCCACCTAATGTTAAATTGTAGCCATTATTGTAACTATCATGCTCTTCTATGTAGTATTTTATTTCTAGCTCACACAACTCCCATACCGTATCTGCTTTATCTATTATCCCCCATTTGATATTCTTCATTTTGTATTTTCTTATCGCGTTATGAAATGGAATCTCAGAACCATTTTTCACAGAACGTAAATGAATTCTTTTCCTCTCTTTAAGAGTGGTTATGGTAATACCAATATAAACTTTTTCGCTAGGTGACGTGGCTTTGTAGACAATACCATTAATTTTCTCTTGGTTTGTCATATGAACTTTGCTTTTACGCCTAACAATTACCAGGCGGAAACTCTCCGCCTAACTCCCTTGTCCCTTGTGGGGTTGCATTATACGGAAAGATTCCGTATAACCCCACTGGGGAAGCAACTCGTCGGAATCTTCCCAGACCCTACCACTGTTACATACTGTACATCAAGTCCCAGTCCCCGTCAAGTTCCCAGAAAGGAACGGGAATAATGCAACGACGGCCCAAGAAACTCCTCGACCAGGTCCGAGAGGCCATCCGGCTCAAACACTAGTCCATCTGTACCGAACAGGCCTACGTCTCCTGGATCAAGCGCTATACCCTATTCCACAATAAACAGACGCTACATGTAAAATGGGCATCCCCGATTGAGGTCAAGGCATCTAATGCCTCTTGCCTTGTTGGGTACTGTAGTATAATACATCCAAACAGCATGATCAGGCCTTTATTTTTGAATTCCCTTGGCTTCAGCCAGTCGATTCACGATCAGGCTGATCATCGAGAAGTGAAGAGCCAGGTGGTCTCAAACTTCTTGAAGTTTGCAATGCTAGCAACGGATGGCCACGTGAATGCGTTTGTCTCGAGTCTCCTTGTCCGGCACATCGGAGAACAGCTCTTCAAGATTCGGCCTGGCTGCGTCGCGCTCTCGGCGGAGGATGTTCTGGTCGGGCGGAGGATCCAGCAGTAACGGCCTCATCTGCTCGATGAAAGCATCGCTTCCGAGCAGGCTTTCTACGCGCAGGCCATCCCAACCATCACTCCCTCAGCGTTTGCTTACGAAGCAACGATACGCACGAATCACTTGGTCACGCCTCTTTATCGACAAGAATGGACTTGAATCGTCCCTGAAACACGGTGTCCGGCAACTCAGCTCGCTGAGTTGCTTGCGAGTTGCTGAACGCAACTCGTGTTGACGCTAGATATCTGCGTATAGATGCCGTTGAGCTGGCGTATACCGCGAGACAGATTCGCGTTCGGTGTCTCAATGAGCAAGTGATACTGAAGTGGCAATGGACATGACAGAGCCACCCGTAGCGTTCGAC
>DOHL01000006.1 GCA_003535305.1 Candidatus Acetothermia bacterium | reverse complement strand
TGATCTGCGGCTCGGTATAAACAGATATAACCCCTTCGTAGTTACGTACTACCACCTTATTGTCGGTGCGAAGGAGCAAATACTGCGGCGAAAGCGGGACTTTTCCCCCACCGCCCGGTGCATCGAGGACAAAGGTCGGCACCGCCAACCCAGAGGTGTGTCCGCGTAACGATTCAATGATCTCCAACCCCTTCCCAACCGAGGTGCGAAAATGCTCTATTCCTTGTGATAGATCGCATTGATAAAGATAGTACGGGCGCACTCTGATTTTGAGTAGCTTGTGAACCAATTCTTTCATCACCTGCGGCGAGTCGTTTATTCCGCGCAACAGCACCGATTGGTTCCCCAGCGGTATTCCAACATCGGCCAACCGCGCACAGGCAGCAGTAGAAGCAGATGTAATCTCTTTTGGATGGTTAAATTGCACATTCACCCAGAGCGGATGGTATTTTTTCAGCATCATGCATAGCTTGTCGGTAACCCGCTGCGGTAGAACAACCGGCGCGCGTGTCCCTAATCGGATGATCTCTACATGCTCGATCGCCCGTAACCGCTGGAGAATGTATTCGAGTTTCTCATCGGAGATCAGGAGAGAATCTCCGCCGGAAAGGAGAACATCACGCACCTGTTTTGTCTTTTCGATATAGGCGATGACTAAGTCGATATCTTGTTGCGAGAGTGCTCGATCGCTAACACCGGCAATCCGTCGCCTGGTGCAGTGCCGGCAGTATACCGCGCATTGATAAGTGATCATAAACAGCACTCGATCAGGGTAACGATGAGTAAGGTGGGGGACCGGTGAATCTATATCTTCGTGGAGCGGATCTTCCATGTCGCAACTCACCTGACGAAGTTCTGCGTGTGAGGGAATCGCCTGCCGTCTGATCGGACATTCGGGATCTTGAGGATTGACCAGCGATAGCCAGTAGGGCGTTATTGCCATGCGAAACTTGGTTAACGCCTCTCTGACCCCTGCTGCCTCATCTGCAGATAGTTCAACCAATCGCTTCAATTGTTCAAAGCTGGTTATCTTATTCTGCAGCTGCCAATGCCAGTCATTCCATTTTTCCGGCTCAATCGTCTCCCATAGTCCTTCCATCACCGCTTCTTTGGTCTTCATCTTTATCTTCATCATTCTGTGCCTCTCAACTGTAAAGTTGTTCAAATAGCTTGCGCAGCTGAGCGCTCTCTGCCAGCGCGTGGAAAGAGATTTGCGCATGATCGTGGGTGTATCCGTTGCCGATTAACATAGTCACATCCTTTCCCACTCCCTCTGCTCCAAGAGCAGCAGCAGTGAAGCTAGTCGCCATACTGAAGAAATAGATCACGCCTCTCTCTTTTGTTGCCAGAACCGTCGCCATCTCTGTTCCCGGAATATTCACGCAGTTGATCGTTACATCGACGAGCGCGCCGTCTGTAGCCTCTTTGACCGCTTCTAATACAGCGAGTGGTTTAGTGGCGTCCCCCTGGATAACTATATCAGCCCAGCCTGTCTCCAGTGCTCGCTTATAACTGGTGTCGCTGCGAGCAAGAACGATCACTTTTCCGGCGGGCCCGGCACGGCGTTTCGCTTCATAGAGGCAAAGTAGACCCGACTTACCTCCTCCGCCGATTATTAACACAGTATCACCCAACTGCACTAACCGCGCTGTCTGGGGTAGAGCTCCGGCAACATCGAGGAGGGCAAGCGCGACTCCTTCCGGTATCTCAGGTGGTAGCTTGGCATAGACCCCGCTTTCAAAGAGGATCGCTTTTCCCGCAATATCGACTTGGTCGACTGTAAACTTTATCTCATTGATCTTTTCGATGACGAGCGGAGTCAAGGTGAGTGAAACGAGTGTCGCAATGCGATCACCACATGCAAGATCGATCTTTCCAGCAATCTCTTCACCAATTTCAATAACTGTTCCAATTAGCATTCCGCCGGAATCGGTAACCGGATTGTGATGCTTTCCCCGTTCTCTCACGATATCAAGAATCATCTGTGACGTTCGCTCTGTGTTTTCTTGCGTCTCTCGTTTGATCTGTGCGAAACTCGCTGCATCGATATTCAACCGCGTTACATCGATCAAAATTTCATTGGAATAGATCTGAGGTGTATTATCGATCTTCCATGCAGCCTGAGGCAATTCTCCTGCCGGCTCGATAACTCGATGGCTTCCGTAAGGACAACCGCGCTTCATTGCTACCTCCTATATTTCATTTAAGTATTGTCAAAAAACTAACCGCTCAAATAATTAACCACAGACCTGCCTGTGCGGAGCACCTGTCTGCGTGCGGTCACGCACAGGCAGGCGCAGACAGGTCTGTGGTTTCTTTCATATTCTTTCATATTATTTTTGACAGTACCTTCATTTACCCGTAGTATGCCGCGGGGCAAAATATGCATATCCTTAGTTTGTCATTATTTTGTTGCATTAGATTGTAACTCAAATCGCGTCTCATTGCAGTCATGCTGTTATATAGCGGAAAATTCGGGGTCAGGGCCAAGAGGGCGGAGTCATGAGTCGAGAGTCTGGAGTCGAGAGTCGGGAAAGTCATTGTAAGGGCGATTCATGCTTGCCCTGTGCAGTTCC
>DOHL01000036.1:4150-4481 GCA_003535305.1 Candidatus Acetothermia bacterium | reverse complement strand
CTCTCTTCCGGAGAGAAGATAAGCGGGCGTAATCCCAGAGTATGGCTGGCCAGCGGAGTAACGAGCAGGCAAGCCATCGTAGGAGATATCAACGGGCCGCCCAAAGATAGATTGTAAGCGGTAGAGCCGGTAGCAGTCGCAATAATCAAGCCATCGCCTTTATATGCGGCCACCAAACCATCCTGCCCATGAAGTTCTAAGAGACAAAAACGTGTCTCTGCATCACCGCAAAGCGCGATCTCATTCAATACGGTTCCCACTTCCTCAGCGCTATGGAATGCGATACGCATCCTCTTTTCCAGCCTGAAGCCACCCTGCAGAATTTTTTCCA
>DOHL01000036.1:0-3733 GCA_003535305.1 Candidatus Acetothermia bacterium | reverse complement strand
ACTCCCAGAGGAGAGAAGGCAGCTGCCGCCTTTAAAACCGTCCCATCTCCACCGAGAGAGACTGCAAGAGCGCCGTCGGTGCCCAAGTCTGTTATTGGCGTCTTATCCGACATAAAAGAGACCGCCTCGATCTCTTTAAGAGAGCACCATGCCTTCAGCACGGCCGAGGCGCGTAGAGCTTGTTCCTTATCTCTATTTACGACGATGAAAATTTTTTTGATATCCACTCTTTAATTTTAGCCGGTTTGAGCCGCGATGGCCACTGCGATCGGTCTCTCCGCTTGACGTACCGCCATCGACAGACTATTCGCTCGATCACGTCGAGAAGAATGTACAGTATGAGCCCGAGGAAAGCCATCGCTACCACTCCGGCAAACGCAATATCACGCCGGAAAGCGAGATGCTCGGCGATGAATGAACCGAGGCCCCGCAAAGTACGGAGCGGCGCTGTTTCACTCAAGAACAACAGTGCCATTCCCAACCCGATACTCACCCGCATGCTGGTAAGGATCGCCGGCAGACTGGCCGGCAAGACAACGTGCCGGTAGACTTGAAAGCGGCCGGCACCAGCGCTGAGCGCGCTGACCAGATCTTCCCGTGTTATTCCCTTTGCCGCCCCGCGAGCACTGATCAATATCTGAAAAAAGAGGGCCAGCGAGATGACCGTTATTCTGACTGCATCACCGAGGCCGAAGATAATAAACAGCACCGGCAGAAAGACGACCTGGGGAATCGGATAAGTAATATAGATCAACGGTGTTGCCAGGCGGTCGAATCGCCGTTCATGGCCGATAATCAATCCGAGGGGAACAGCAGCAAGGAAAGCGATCACCATGCTCGTTACCAACCTGATTGCACTGGCAGAGAGATGGCGGCTGATTTCATCGGCATTACGGGCGACCTCTACCAATGCTTGCCACGGATTTGGGATGATTGCTACACCGCGCACTACTTCCAAAATAAGACTGAATATCCACCACGCGAAGAGCAAACCGGCGATGCTCACCACGGTGTACAATGATCGTTTCATTGTTCCATTACCATTCGAAGATGAGTGACGATACGGTGAAACTCACTTGTCTCCCGATAATTCAGGGGTCCCATCTGTGGATTTTCCACGATAGCTTTGATCCGTGCCGGCCGTTCGCTGAGGACGATAATCTTCTCACCTAAGAAGGCTGCCTCCTCAATGTCGTGCGTAACGAAGACCATTGTGAACCGCCGTTCTTGCCATAACTCCAAAAATAGATTCTGAATCCGTTCTTGTGTGATCGCATCGAGCGAGGCGAGCGGCTCGTCCATTAACATTACCGACGGTGTAATAGCTAACGCACGCGCGATTCCTACCCGACGTTTCATTCCCTCAGAGAGTTCAGACGGAAAACTGTCCCTGAATTCCGCCAACCCCAGCTCTTCCAGAACAGCAGCGGCATTTTCTGCTGGATAACGACCGGAAAGCTTGAGCGATAAATTGGCATTCCCCCATACCGTCTTCCAGGGAAGGAGGCCGGCATTCTGCAGGATCAGCGCTACGTCACGCCTGATGCCAACGACCTTCTCTCCATCGATTAACAGTGATCCCTCATTCGGAGTGATCAACCCGGCAATCGCGAAGAGTAAAGTCGTCTTGCCGCAACCAGAAGGACCGAGCAGCCCTAAACTTGCCCCCTGATCGACGGAGAATTCTATCTCATCGACTGCCTCGACCCGCCTATCAGCCGAGCCATAAAAAATTTTCAGCCTCTTGACCTCGATCATCAGCGCACAAAAAGATCGGTTATGATCTCATCATAAGTGATTCGCTCTCTTGCATGCCCTGCTCTTATAAGCCAGTCCATTACAGCTGCAAGTGAAGCAGGCGCAGGGAGGGTAGGTGCGACAAAATAAGGGATGGTCAATTGCACAATCACCTCAGGAGGGATCTCTCGCGGATCACCAGGATCAAGTCCGGGAAAGAACATCTCTACTACCACATCGACCCCCAGATCGAGTAATTCTCCTATACTGGTGGCATTCAAGCGCGTGATCGCCTGCTGATGGGCAGCGTGGAAACGCCGGAGGACCTCGTTATTTTGCCGCACGAATTCCCGTCTGAATATGATGACGCTGGGAACCGGTTCTATATCTAAGAAATCTGCCAGGACAATGATTTCAGCGCCACGAATCCCCAGCGGGATAAAATGGACCAGAAAAGAGATATACGGTTCAGGGAGCACAACAGCAGGCACCCAGCGCGGCATAAACGCAAAACTTCTTGCCAGCGCAACCATATCCGTCCAAAATTGATAGTTAGCGGCATTATAAACATCAAAACCCAATTGAGACAACAACCGATCAGTCTGAAAGTGCAGATTACTCAAGTGTGACAGATGGATTCGCGCTCTCTCATCTCCGGCTGCAAAATCGCCTAAGATATCTTCGATGCTCGTTATACCGGTACGATATTGCGTCAATAATGCCAAACCCGCTCCATTCTGCGAGAGGAAAGCAGTACTGGTGATAACGATGTCGATCCCATCGAGGGCAGCGAGGATAGCAGTGGTTAGATCAGTGACCATGCCGTCTATCCGTCCTGCACGCAGTGCGGCTATGCGACCCTCCCGGTCAGCTAATCCTTTTAACTGCAGATCGAGGCCGTGATCATGAAAGATTCCCCACTCATGACCGAGCACGAGCGGTAATGACCCCATAATCGGAGGTAGAGTCATCCGTAACTGCAGCTTCTCTTCCGCTTCTGCCGCCACACCAATCGGATAGATCAACAATAGGCTCAACAACATAACTCCAAACAATTTCATCGATTCCCTCCTAATAATTTATTTTGTATTGTCAAAAAACTAACCACTCAAATAATTAACCACAGAGAGCACAGAGAAGAAAATGTAGTTTAGAGTTTTTTTATAAGGCGGTATATCCTTTCTCCCTCTCAATTCTTAACTTTTAACTTTTAACTCTTAACTCTCTCCCTCTGTGACCTCTTATAAGACCAATCTTTTTATCCCATCCTTTAACCTTTCTACATTGAAATTTAAGTAGCCCCACTTTTTTCTTCGTTGCTCTCATATATGTCAAGAGCTGTGCCTCAAATATCTTCTTCATTCCTTCTGTTGCCTTCCACTCAAATAATTAACCACAGACCTGTCCCGTCGAAAGACGGGAGAGCACAGAGAATATTCAGTATTAAGGAATTGTAAAAGATTCGTCTCCCTCCCCTCTGTGACCTCTGTGGTTTCTTTCATATGTAGAAGGCCATTGACTCATACCGACACCGCGAAAAGTTCATCTAATTCTGGAATAGATTCTCCATGTTCTAAACGATCTGCTATCACACGAAGAGCCAAAGCTTCTACTTTGGAAATTGCCTCTTCGCGACTTTGACCATATCTCATCACACCAGGTAAATCTTTAACTTCTGCTATCCAGCGACCGTCATCTTCAAGTTCTATTTCAATACGCATCCAATCACACCTCCCTGATAATTTTATCGACCATCATCGGCAAATCTAATTTTAATCCTAATAATTTATTTAGCTCTTGTCGACCACTAATGCTAATTATACCGTTATTGGGAGCGGAGAGAAAGGGAAGTAACATCGATAGAATAGGGGCGATTCCCCATGAAGTAGGCATGTCCCCCTGCCTGCGCAGGGACAGGCCTGCGAAGGCAGGGAACTGCACAGGGCAGGCATGCCGTGCCCGGGCAAACCTGTGGTTCGGAGAAAAATATGGGGCA
>DOHL01000146.1 GCA_003535305.1 Candidatus Acetothermia bacterium | reverse complement strand
GGGTTTACTGAATATGTACGCCCGGTAAAGTACGCTTAACTCTATCTCTGCCATGTTCAGCCAGCTTCCATGCTTCGGGGTGTACACAAACTCGAATTTATCCCATAGCTCCTTTGCCTTATTAGGGTTGACATGGCGTTAGAAGAGAGCCAATTTGTGCCGCCTATTGCTTCACGGATCCAGGAAAAGACTTTCATCTCCTCGTAGATTTGATTTTGGTCACTAAGAGAAAATTCAGGAAAACCAGAACTGACAAATGTCTCTGCGCAAGAGAACAAAGAGGGCTTATTCCCAGGAACACTTCTATTATACTCGAAGGCAAAATACCCTGCTGAGAAATAACAGGAGAAAATACATTGTCTGCGCTTAATATACGCATAACCATTGCCGCCGTAGTTGTAATGATCGGATGTAGTTGCTTTGCTGTGGCATATCCATTCTCCGGAAGTTGGTCCACTGATATAACAATCAGACCGCGACAGACACCTTTATTCTCCGCGTTTACATCGACCCTAAAAGTTGATTTTTTGCAGCGCGGCTTCTCGATTCACAGCACATCCATCTTTGATATCGATGGCTGGCTGTGGCAAGAATTCCAACTTGCCGTCAATCTCGGAGTTTTCTCGATCGACGGGAACATCCTCTTTGACCCGACAGAGGTAGCGTTTATTTACGGGCAAGGGGTCATTGAATTCTCGTTAGCCGGAACATCGATCGCTCTCTATACCGCCCTAACTGGCCCCACTGTTGCCGACGGCCCCCGCTTCGGTATGGCTTTTGTCCTCGCCGGAGATATTGGAGACAGAATAACATTTACCAACACTACCTTTTGGGGCGCAGATCTTGATGGGATAACCTTTGTTCACCCTCAGCCTCGCGCACCGATAGAGAAGCAATATACTACTAACCCGCTATCTGCTGCTGGATACATCATCTTTTCAGGAACAACATTTACATTGACCGCTGTGCCATTGATAAATAGCGAATTTATCAGCACAACGACCTTCTCTGCTATTGGGTTTCAATGCCATCGATTCGCATTCAATGCTATTAAGATTGCTGGTCTGCCATTGGATATCAAAGCCGAGCTGAAGAGCACATTGCAAGCGACATCACTGACGATTACCCCTGCGCTCAACCTGTGGTATGGATGTATACGGCTGCACACCGCTTTCTTATTCGCCGATTGGCGGATAACAGGCGTCGCAATCTATGGGGTCGAACTGAGCGGCCAGTGGGACGACGTAGCGCTCAGATCTATTTTGGCGTTGGATGAAAGAAATTTCGATCTGATTCGCGATCCTTACCATGGAGTGATCACTCTCACGGTCTCTTCTCCTACTGCAAATACGCGCCTCTCTATTGATACCTATTTTGGCGCGCCCTATCCGCCGCAGTTATTCGACTGGGGAGAGACAAATTTCAACATCAGTGTAGAAGTAACTAAGCGCGTTACCGTCGGTACTTCCATCGTCATCGATTGGACCGGGTTCACTAAATGGCGGATATCGTTAGAGACAAAGTGGTGAAAAAGGTTCGAGGTTCGAGGGTTCAAAGGAAGTTTTAGGTTGAGAAAGAAGTAAAAAGCGGTCAGCAGTCAGAAAAGTAGGGGCGATTCGAAGGCTCTGTGCCGCCTACGGTGTTCGCCCGATAACTGCACAGGGCAAGAGTTCATTGAGTTCATAAGGCAGAGCGCATAGGGAATATGGCGGGATGGATTTCTTTTTTTCGTATATCTCTTTTTTCATAATAAAACTGCCATACGCCCAATTGGCTTTTAAGCCACTCTTTGGCTGTCATGCAGTTAATATGCGTTTTTTTACACTCACATGTTCGTTCATAGCCAATACCTAACTTGCGTTGATATAGCTCGCTATCTTCCCTGATTGTATAATTATTTTCAATCTGTTGGGTTTCTTGTAGCATGATTATCCTCTCAATTTTGTTATAGAAATTTGCTAAATTCAGATAGCTCCGTATATCAGATTTCGCCAAATTGTGCTGGTGTTGTCAATGTCAACGATCAGTTTTTGACCCACCTCCTGACTGTCCGTAGTGTAACCATTTCAAGGCTCTGTGCCGCCAAAAGCATCTCCTTCTTCAACTCCTTTCCCCAAGACATAAGGCTATGTGCCGTCATTCCTCTTTCCTCCTTTGGTTCATGCGATACGACGGCCCCTCAGTCGTCAAGATTTACGCCCGGCGGGCAAGACGATCCAACAGCGCTGTAGTCAGTTTCCCATCGCCGAGCACCTGCACCCACTCTGAGAATGCCAGGTTTGTGGTCACAATAGTCGATCTATTTCATCGCAGCGCCGGCGTTGGGTATATCTTCCTGTATCTGATTGTGCTGAGGTTTTCCACTTTGGTCTGGATATCCCTCTGCTGCGTTGTCGGTGAAGGCGCAGCCGCCGTAGGCAGCAAACCACTGACTGATGCGGCTGATGCGGTCGATCGCCCGTTTCGGTGTACTGATAGCGTGTTTCTCGTTCTGGTAGATGACGAGCCGGGAGGGGATACCTCGCTTTTTCAGCGTGATATAAAGCTGCTCTGCCTGAGCGAGCGGGCAGCGCCAGTCGTGTTCGCCAGCCATAATCAACAGCGGGGTATTGATCTTTGTTGCTCCAGACATCGGAGAGATACGGCGATACTGTTCTTCGTTCTGCCACGGGACTCCTAAGTCATCCTGCCACCAAAGATGGCAATCATCAGTGCCAAAAGCAGCGACATAATCCCATAACCCATGTTCACTTACGGCAGCACGAAATATATCGGTGTGGCCGATTGCCCAGTTGGTCATGATTCCACCTTGAGAGAAACCGGTGCAGAAGAGCCGCTGCGGGTCAGCCCAACCGCGATCGATCAGCGTATTCACTCCGCAGATCAAATCATCGTGTTCGCGTGGACCCCACTCTCCTCTGATCACGGTGCAGAACTCTTCCCCGTAGGAGGTTGAGCCGCGATAGTTGACCATCAATACGATATACCCTAACGCAGCCCAGTACTGGGTATCAAACCGGAAAGAAGGGCTGTCATAAGCCATCGGCCCGCCGTGGATATCAGCTAAAAGTGGTAATGGTTCATTGCCCGGTTTCCATCCCGGAGGTAGGGCGACGAGTGCCTCGATCGTCTTGTCGTCGCTGTTCTTGTACTCAACCCGCTGGTAGACGGCTGTCTCCAATTTATCAAAGATCGCTTGATTGAAATTTGTCAGTTGCACAGCCTTTTTGTCTACTTCTTTTTCTCCCAGATCCGCTGTATAAAGGGCGAACAGATTAGCTCCGCTGCTCGGCCGGTCGACTCCCAGAACAAGCGTCCCGTTCGCGCCATCAAGCAAAGCATAGGACAGGGTGCACATCCGATCATTTACCGGAAAAACAAACCGAGCGTCGCCGAGCAAAGATGTTTTGGCCAGCCGGGTCTGGCCGCGATCGCCCATCAATACAAGGATCTCCTCTTCATTGAGCCATAATGGTGCGCCAACAACAGGTCGATCAAGGTGCAAGGTAAGGATCTTGACAGGGGTACGTCTTTCCGGTACCGGATATACTCGCGCCCGCGCTGCTGGATCGTCATCCTCATCATCAGGAACAACTCCACCGAGACTCGTCCATCCCTTACCGACACATTGTGCCAGATCGTGGATCTCTTCACTCTCCTCCAGAGAGACAACCATCAGATGTTGTAAAAGGTAGCCATTTTCCGGTTTACAATTGGAGATAAACGCCACATGTTCGCTGTCCGGCGACCAGCGCGGCGAACCGACTGCCAGATCACCGAATGTCATCCGCCTGGTTACAGTGCCGTCGGGCTTGATCAGCCACAAGTCGGAGCGGAGATTGTTATCTGCATCCCCAGTACGATTGGAGATAAAGGCGATCCATTTACCGTTCGGCGACCAACGCGGCGCAGTCTCATTGCACGGCCCACTTGTCAGTTTTTTCACTGTGCGATTATCTCGCTCAACAATAAACAGATGTGTCCGCACATCATCGAGAAACCCTTGCGAGTCATGCTTATGTTGCATACGATCGATCACCAACGGCCCTTTATCTTTTGTCTTCCCTTTGCCGCGGATGCTCTTCAGATACTCCTTCTGCGCTTTGTCTGGATCGCGGGAGGAGAAGACGAGCTGCGAGCTGTCTGCTGACCAGTCGAATTCATCCACTCCCTCTTCACGCATGGTCAGTTGGCGCGGCTCGCCGCCTGCTTCCATATCGAAGACCCAGATCTGTGGTTTTGGCTTGTCATCACCATCTTCATCGTCTTTTTTGTCGCTATTTCCCTTTTTCTCTTCCAGGGCCTGCTTTACCTCAATTTCGTCCTCTCTGGTGGAGAGAAAGGCGAGGAATCTACCATCCTGTGACCAAGCCGGCGTAGAGTCGCTCGTCTTGCCCCGCGTCAACCGGTGGGGCGCTCCATTTCCGTCCGTCCTAACCAGCCAGAGGTTTTGGTATCGCTCATTCTCTTTCTGCAGGCAACCTTCAACGATGAATGCCACTTGTTTCCCATCTGGTGCCATTGCTGGTTGGTTGACCCCTTTAAGTCTATATAAATCGGCAAGGCATAGTTTCTTTCTGACCATCTGTGTATATTCTCCTTTTGTCGATATTTGATCGTCCCTCTCGCGAGAGATCTGTTATGACACCGTTGAATTTTGCATCAGCGAAATATGACCATCCTGAGTTACGATAATATGGTCGAGCACCTCGATTCCCAATATTTTTCCTGCTTCTACGAGTCGTTTTGTCACCTGGATATCATCACCGCTCGGTTTTAACGTACCAGAGGGATGGTTATGGGCTAAGATCACTGCTGCTGCTCGATCGGCAATAGGATCAGCAAAGACTTCGCGTGGATGAACTTGATTGGAGGTAAGCAGACCGACAGTGACGACCCTGCTTGCAATCATTTCATTAGCGCCGTTGAGCGAAACACAGATAAAATACTCCTGTTTTTTGGCTGCAATATGGTTGATGAAGGGGAGAATATCAGCCGGCTTATTTATCACTGTTCTTCGATTGAACAGATAACGCCGGGCGAATTCAAGTGAAGCGATAATTTGACATGCTTTGGCCGTCCCAACACCATCGATTTCTTGCAGTGTATTAACGGTCAATCGGTCGAGACGATGGTCTATCTTCGTTAGGATTGCGGAAGCGAGTTCCAATACGGTCCGTTTTTTGCTGCCGCTGCCGAGAAGAACAGCCAATAACTCGGTGTCGGAAAGTGCTTCCACTCCCCGTTGCACAAGCTTTTCACGCGGTCGGTCAAAATCCGGTAAATCTTTGATCCGTTTATGGACGATAATAAGACTCTCCTGTTGAATTTTGTAAGCGATCAGCTATTTTAGCTTTCAGCTTGATGGGGTAGGAAGGGCCGGTTAAGTTCCCGGCCCCTCCGAACCGGACGTGCGG
>DOHL01000118.1 GCA_003535305.1 Candidatus Acetothermia bacterium | reverse complement strand
GATGGTGCGGCGGAGCGTGGAGTGTAGTCGTCATTCCTCCGGCTGCCAGTTTGTGGACGCCGGTTACCCGTTCAGCGGGCAAAGTGACGTATTTATCAATAAAACCGATCAATGCAACTTCCCCTACACGCGGAGGAAGAATATAATAGGCTATCCCTGCCGGCGGCAGGGTCCCGTATGCGCAATCCACCATCGTTTCAGCGAAGTAATCGTAGATCAGACGGTCGTCGTCGCAAATCCTGTCAATGTCGACTCTGTATTCCTGGTTCTTCTCTCCCACATTGCAGATCAACAGATAAATGGTGCGCAGATTAGCGCTCTGACTCTCGGTGTAGGTCACCAGCAGGTCGTCGAAGATCGTTGATGGAACGATGAACGGTGGATGATCGGCTTTGGCCAATATCCCATCAGGGAAGACGAGGCGATCGACGATCTCTTTGTCGACTTCTCCTATTTTATCACCGATTCCTACTGGTCCGGCAGAGAGGGCACGTAACAGTGCTTCCTCAACGGTTTGCGGGTCGGCAAAGCCTTCTGGATGATGTTGGTTGGTGATAAACAGGTCATAGAACGGATATAAACCCAAACCCCAGCAGAACATCCCCACAAAGAGATTCTGTTTGATGAACGCCTGTTTCGCCGTTGATTCACGGCTGAAACCGCCGAGGTTACGATCGTCTAAATCCGCTAATTGTCCTGCTTGTCCAAAGAGATAATCAGTGAAAGAGCGCACTGCAATAATGTTCGGTTGCTGCGTGGAAGCTAAATTCATCCCCATTGTCTCCATGCACAGAAGCATGGAAAGTGATTCACCAGAGAATGCCTGCGCTATTTCGGCGAACCACTCTTCGGCCGCTTGCGGATCGCAGCGAAGCTTTGCTGTCAGATGCTGCTGAGTGCGTAACCAATCATGCCAAGCAGTGATCCCCCCTTCTTCTGACAGTTGAGCGGCGATCCGGCGGTAAATCTGCGAAAAATCTCCATCTGAACCGTACTGGTGCTCTTTGTCCAGAGCAGAGAGGTGTAACACATAAGGAAGTTTTGTCTCGTCTCTTACGCCCTTCAACCCGCGCGGATACTTTCCCTTCTGCGGACTGTAAGAACGGGCTAAGCCGATGCGATCGAATTTGTACCACAGATCGAGACCAAAGTAGCTGACCGGGATCTTCTCCATGCGGAAATAAGCGGCCAACTCGCGGAGTTTCTCTTCATCGAGCCCGTGGAATATCTCCGCATAGTAGCCGCCGTAGGCGTTCCAGTGGCCGAGACGCTCAAGAAGAAGGTGATCACGTGTTACAGGTCGCTTTTTCCCCGAGAGGTTAAGGAGAAGGTCGCCGAAGGCACAGATCGTCTCTGCCAGGCCATCACCGAAGAAGAATATCGTCTTTGTCACTGTCCCTTGCGAAAGTTTATCGACCGCACCGTGCAGGCCGCGGCCGATATATCCATCATCGAAGCGTCGCAATAAACTTGTGATATAAAAGTTAAACGGTGCGACGATCAGAACCGGAGGACGGTCGACAGTTCCGGCATCTTCTTTGTCTGTCTCTTGGAATAAGATGAGCGGAGCAAATGGTTTATCGAGCGGAATCTCTTCGCTGCTGCGACCATAGATCGCCTCCGGCCAGTAACCACCGGGATAATCATCGCCCGATCGATCGAGACCGAAGGTATAAAGGAGAAAATTCAGATCATCGGCGATGCGAAAGGTCGGAGCGTTGAATGTGCTATTAGAGAAACTATCTTCAATGCGTAGGCCATGCAGATCTGCCGGCGTCTCTGCTTCAGTGACGACAACGGAAAGGTCGTGGTAGACCTTGACAGTGAAGCGGATAATGGGAGTTTGTTCAATATAGTAGATTGTCTCATACCTATGATAGCGACCGAGATCGTCCTCGTCCGTACGCTCATGGAAGCTGTTCGTATCGGCTCGGTGGCTGTTGAGCCATTTTCCGTTCACCGGAAAATAGGCGCCGAAATCCGTAATCCATTCTCGGCCCTCACAAATAAGAGCCGATGATTTTCCATCGTTGATAAATTCAATCTGTTTACGTTGTGGCATAAAAGATATCCCTTCCCGGTTTTCGGCCGGTGTATAGTGGTGGTTCGAAGAGCGCTTGCGCAACCAATGTCCCGGCGCCGATGAGGAATCCCTCTTCTCCCAGCTGTGCCTTAGTGATAATAAGCTCGCGTGCGACATCAGGGAACGAATGACGCCGCACCACATGTGCGAACGCCGGCAAAAAGAAGGTAGAAGCGTCCATCCGCTCTCCGCCAAGGATGATCGCCTGTGGGTTGAGGAGGTTGATGATATTCTTCACCCCCATTCCTAAGTTCTTTCCCATCATAGCAAAGATGTCTCGCGCGCATTTATCCCCGCTTGTGGCGGCAGTGATTAAATCTTCGATAGAATGAGCGATCCCTTTTTCTTGCGCTGCGCGAATGAGAAAAGAATCAGCCGTAACCGTCTCCAGGCAGCCGCGCTCACCACAAGCACAGAGAGGGCCATCCGGATCGATCATCATGTGCCCGATCTCTCCTGCACCGCATGCTGAGCCGCGATACAGGTTGTTGTCGATTACGACGCCGGAGCCAATGCCGATCCCCACAGTTACGCAAACAAAATTCTGATATGGTCGACCGGCGCCGTACCAATGTTCGGCAAGGGTGAGCGAGTTCACATCATTGTCCAATAACACGGGAACTCCGGACTGCTTTTCCAGCGGCGCAGCGATCGGCACATTACGCCAGTTCAGTACGGGCGAAAAGACCACCACGCCGCGCTGGGCATCGATGAACCCCGAGGCTCCGATACCGATGCCCAATAATCGTCCGGCGCAAGGCAACCGTTCTAATCCTGTTCTGATTACCTTAAGAACTTGCTCGCCGGTACTGCCGAGAGGAAAGGTTTCTTCGTGGCGCGCTATGAGCTTGCCGCTTAGATCGACCAATCCGAGTAAAACACGATCGATTTCGATCTTGATCCCAATAATAAACCCATAATGGGTGTTGAATTCGAAAAGTGAGGGGCGGCGACCCCCGCTCGATTCACCCTTGCCGTTTTCGCGGATGATTCCCTGATCGAGAAGAGCGTTGATAATTACAGTAAGGGTGGGTTGGGCCAAGTTAGTATAAGCAGCGATAGCAGTGCGGGAAATAGGTCCTTTCTCGCGGATAAAATTTACGACGATCGCCCGGTTGAGATCTTTGATCAACCGCTTGCTTCCTTTGCATAGGTTCCGGTAAACCATCGTCACCCACTTCCTTAATTCAGTGAATAAAGTTATTATAGTATTAACTGCGCCAAATGTCAAGAGTAAAGAAATCGCTTGAAT
>DOHL01000163.1 GCA_003535305.1 Candidatus Acetothermia bacterium | reverse complement strand
TATCAGTGTTAATCCGTGGTTTTAGGCCTGCCCTGCCATGCACAATAACTGTGCATGGCAGGGCCTTCCATATTTCAGCTAGTATGGGGTTGCTGAATGCTTACTGTTCTTCGTCTGCTTAGCAGGGAGAACAGGGTGGATGACTTGCCTGATTATCGATGATCTCAACGGCAAACAAGCATTACTTTAGAGTATTTTCATTCACCAGCGATCTCTCTGCCGTATGTCAAACAAGCCGACAGGAAAGCCTTGCCGCTTGAAACCGAAGACGAGTAGCGCCCCGACGGCGAACCCGCCGATGTGAGCGAGCCACGCCACTCCTCCTGCTTGCGCTCCTCCGATGGCAGCGCCGAGGATCTGAAAAAGGAACCACAGGCCGAGCAGCAAGATCGCCGGCAGATAGATAAGGCGGAGAAAGAAGAAGATCGGGATCAGCGTCAGAATCTGCGAACGGGGAAAGAGTACAAGATAAGCGCCCAACACTCCGGCAATAGCGCCGCTCGCTCCAATCATCGGTATTGCGGCTGGTGGTCCGGAAAATATTTGCGCTGCCGCAGCGCCAACGCCGCAGAGAAGGTAAAAGAGGAAGAACTTTACCCGCCCCATCGCACTTTCCACATTATCACCAAATATCCACAGATAGAGCATATTCCCTAATAGATGCAACAAGCCGCCATGGAGGAAGATCGAGGTAAAGATAGTCAGTATGAGGGGGAAGGGACTTGCCGGCGGCAGATCGATTCTTTTCAATAGTTCGCCGGAGATGAGTCCAAACCGGAGGACGAAATAATCTGCCGCTGTGACAGGGTACATCAGCGCATCACCATTATCACGGAGGAGATGGAGGCGATAGGTATCGGGATTGAAGGCGGGTGGAATTTCAAACCCGTGCTTGAGCCAAAGACGGGCATCGTTTAAGACCGGCTCTTTCATTTCCAGATAACTTTGATAGAAGAATACGAGGAGGTTGACGATTATCAACGTCACTGTAACGAGAGGGAAGCGACTGCTCCTGCGGTAATCGCGAATTGGTATCATAATAGCATCACTACCATATCCTACATTTTCCTGAACGGATTAGCAAATTCTTTCTACCCTTGTTACAATATAACAGTTCCAGTCGGTTGAAACGACTGGAGGCCTGCAAGAAGAGCCGACAGTTGATGTCGAAGAATATCACCAAACAAGGAGAAGAGATGGATTTACTAAAAAAGCTGAGTCAAGGATGCGGCATTCCGGGGCGAGAAGAGGAAATCCGCGCCCTGATAAAAGAAGATCTAACCGGACATGTCAGTGAGATACGTACTGATCGGTTAGGGAACGTCATCGCCACTAAAAAAGGGAAAAAGAACTCTTCTGATGCCTCTGCCGATCGCCGCGTTGTCGCTGTTGCCGCGCATATGGATGAGATCGGCTTTATGGTTAGTCATGTTGATAAAGAGACGGGTTTTTTGCGGATCCATCCTGTCGGAGGGTTTGACCCCAAGGCACTCATTGCCCAGCGGGTCACGGTTCACACCACATCTAAGCCGCTTATCGGGGCGATCGGCTCAAAACCGATCCACATCCTCACAGAAGAAGACCGTAAAAAGCCGCTGAAATTGAAAGATCTGTTCGTCGATCTCGGCTTGCCGAAAGAACAAGCAACTGAGTTAGTCCAGATCGGCGATCCGATAACGTTGCGTCAGGATTTTATTTCCTACGGTGATCTCGTCTCTGGAAAAGCGCTCGACGACCGGGTCGGTATCTACGTCGGGCTGGAAGCGATCAAACGGGTCGAGGACCATGTGGCAGAGATTCATTTCATCGGCACCACCCAAGAAGAAGTCGGACTGCGGGGAGCAAAAGTCGCGGGGTTTGAAGTAAAACCGGATATCGGCATTGCTCTCGATGTAACACTTGCTTGTGATCTACCCAATGTTACAGCAGCAGAACATATCACCAAGCTCGGCGCCGGAGTGGCGATAAAGATCAAAGACTCAGCCTCTATATCCCATCCTGGTCTGGTAAAGGCGTTCCGCCAACTGGCGGAAGAGAAAAAGATTCCGTATCAGATGGAGATCCTTCCGCGCGGCGGCACCGATGCCGGTGCATTACAACTTGCCTGGAAAGGGACGGCAGCGATCACATTGTCGATTCCCACCAGATACGTCCATACGGTTGTTGAATCAGCACATAAAGACGATATTACGGCAGCGATCGATCTGCTCGCCGCCTTTTTGCAAATCGCCCATACCGTCGATTTATCGCTGTAATGGCACAAATCCTGTTTACTGATTTTGATCTCATCGCCACGATGGATGCTGACCGCCGTGAAATACGCGGCGGTTACATCCTTGTTGATGGCAATCGCATCAGTGATCTCGGAGAAGATGCGACCGGGATCAAGGCCGATACCGTAATTTCAGGAAAAGGAAGGATTCTCCTCCCGGGATTTGTCAATACGCATCATCATATGTATCAGACTCTGTTCCGTAACGTCCCGGGCGCAGCCGATAAAAATCTCTTTGATTGGCTCACCTTTCTCTATAAACGATGGGAACGCCTCGACAGGGAAGCAATTCGGATCAGCACGGCGATCGGGTGCAGCGAACTCCTTCTCTCCGGCGCAACGACAACCACAGACCATCTCTATCTCTTCCCTCGCGGCCAGAAAAAACTGTTCGACGAAGAAGTTACAGGAGCGCAAATGACCGGCATTCGCTTCCACCCCTGTCGCGGCTCAATGTCGCTGTCACAGAAAGACAGCGGACTGCCTCCTGACAGTGTCGTCCAGACCGAAGAAGAGATAATCACTGATTCGATCCGCATCATTGAACAGTATCACGACCCCGCACCTCTTTCCATGCTCAGAATCGCCCTTGCGCCCTGTTCACCCTTTTCCGTCACCCCTGACCTGATGCGTGAGACAGCAAAACTTGCTGATGAATATGGAGTCCTTTTACACACCCACCTTGCTGAGACGATTGACGAAGAAGAGTTCTGTCTCCAGAGATTCGGAGTCAGACCGGTCGATTACATGGAACAATTAGGTTGGTTGCGTCCTGATGTCTGGTTTGCCCATCTCGTCCATCTCTCTTCCGATGATATCGACAAACTCTCGCAAGCGCGTGTCGGAATGGCATACTGTCCAAGTTCGAATATGATTCTCGGTTCAGGGGTCGCGCCTGTAACAGAGCTAAAAAAGAGCAAAGTTAAGATTGGACTGGCAGTCGACGGCTCGGCAAGCAATGATACATCCAATATGATCCGTGAGGTACGACAAGCGATGTTACTCCAACGGCTCAGTTATGGTGCTGCAGCGATGACCGCGCGTGAAGCGCTCTATCTTGCGACGATGGGCGGAGCGACCGTCCTCCATCGTCAAGATGAGATCGGCTCGCTCGAAAAGGGTAAAGCAGCTGACCTCATCGCGTTCGATCTTTCCGGAATCGAATTTGCCGGCGCTCTCTCTGATCCGCTGGCAGCGATCGTCCACTGTGCTGCAGGACGGGTCGACTTAGCGATGGTCAACGGAAATATTTTGGTACAACAGGGCCGATTGGTCGATGAATCTGTTTTGGCATTAATCCCGCAACAGAACTTGCTTGCACAGCAATTTGCCGAATAATGAAAGTTACGGTCAAAATTTTTTTCTCATTCAAAGAAGAGGTCGATGGTGACAACATACTGATCGATCTTCCTGCCGGAGCAAAGGTATCGGATGCATTCGTAAATTTGAGCCGGCGTTTTCCGACCTTAAGCAAACGCCTTTTTGCCCCGAGCGGCGAAATCCATCGACATCTCAGTGCATTGGTAAATGGCACCAATGTCACCTTCAGGCAAGGGTGTAACACCGGCTTAAAAGATGGAGATACACTCACCATCCTTCCCCCGGTGGGAGGCGGGTAGTTAAGCGCCATATAGAGAAAGCGAGAGCGAAACTGGATTTAAGCGAAGTAAAGACTGTTTGAGATGGATGAAACAGCAGTGAAGCGAGGTCGTCATTCCAGGCCATGCACAGTTATTGT